>CAZSWR010000019.1:0-25727 GCA_964610885.1 uncultured Hyphomicrobiales bacterium
TTGCGGTGAAAATTTCTTGCAGTTGCTCGGTTGTGGTTTGATTGCAAGTAGAAATTTGTTATATTTTGTGTCGGGCGAAATCAAGCGCAACGAATGTTGTGGTTTGATTGCAAGTAGAAATTTGTTATATTTCCGGCACATCTAAAGCCGCTGTTGAGCTAGTTGTGGTTTGATTGCAAGTAGAAATTTGTTATATTTCAATGAACTCGCGCCACCGCTCTGTTAAGGTTGTGGTTTGATTGCAAGTAGAAATTTGTTATATTATACCATTCCAAACCCATTGCCATGGGTTAGTTGTGGTTTGATTGCAAGTAGAAATTTGTTATATTTAAAAACCGTGCCAGAAAAAGTACGGTTGGGTTGTGGTTTGATTGCAAGTAGAAATTTGTTATATTATCATTCTTTTAAATAATTATAAAATAATATAATTAACTATAAAAAAGAGTGAAAAAAAATAACAGGAAAAACGGAGAAAATTTTTAGTTTTCCCCGTTTTTTTTTGATTCCAAATCCAATGCTGAAAAATCGGATAGGCTAAGCCATTGATTTTACACGAACCAAATTCTCGCCCAGTGCTTTGCATTTTTCCGTCAGAAAAGCTCCAATTGCCTTGGGCGGTTGGGAGGAGGCTTGCGTTCCACTCCCCAATGCGTCCTGATCAGTTCGTATTGCTTGTCCGTTACAGTCAGTATCGAGACTTTGCCCTCCTTGGGGATTCGATCTTCCACGCGCTTCAGGTGCACTTGGCGCACCTCGATGCTGACCGCGTGGCGCGCATAGACCGAATACTGAAACATAAAGAAACCGTCCTTCAATAAAAAGTTGTGAAAGTCCCGATAGGCCTTTTTCTGTTTCTTGGTTTCGACCGGCAGGTCGAAGAATACGAATAACCACATATTTCTGTACGAGTTAAATATCATATTTCGTTTAATTAATTTCGGGATAAACTATCTCTTTCGCCTCTCCCTTCAGGATGCGCACAAAAGATTGGCAAGTGTTTTGAACCGAGTTCATCAGTGGCTTGCATTCGCCATTCGTCTCGGTTTCGCGGAATGCCACGGCGAGCAGCTCCTGCTTGATGCTCGGCTCCAAGATGGTGAGGTTCGGGTACGCCTCGAAAAGCCCAAGGGCGATTTCGTCAACGAAAATCCGGTATGGCTCCATCAGGTCGTCGGCGAGGCAAAAAGCATTGTATTGGTTCTTGTGGAAGATCCCGAGCGTGGGGCAAAGCCCTGAACTGACTATGGCGCGGGCCGTGATCGCCCTCAGCACCGAGTACCCATAGTTAAGGTAGTTGTTCGGGCAGTCGCCGTCGCGGTCTCGGGCGAACCCGACATCGCCAAAGATCCTTTTCCAATAGAAATTGGCAGCGGTCCCCTCCACGTTTCCCACGTCGCCGCTTTGGACGCGAGCAATCTTTTTGTTTAGTGTTTCGTACTCCCGCCCGCACTTTTTCAGCAGCAACATCTGGTTGCGCACCTTGGCGGCCACGATTTGCTTCCAGATGTTTTTCTTGAGGGGCTTTTTAGCACCGATTTGCAGTTTAATCCGTTGCGAAAGCAGCGTGTTCGACTCGGGATTGACCATCAGTCCGGCGGGCAAGTGCCGTTCGTCGCTCACGAGAATCGCCACGTTGTTCGCCAGCAGAAACGAAAGGGCATAGCCCGTAATGGTTAGTTGCGGGCTGTCCAATTCCACGACTGCAATGTCCTCCACCGGAGCCTGTTTGGACTCGCCCGTAGCAGGATATTTCACGACCAAGCTATTATCCTTTATGCTCAGGTATGCCGGGTTCCCAAAGTGGAGGACTCTCTTGTTCATCGTTTTGCCTCCAATGAAATGAACCCGATTGGATCGACTGTGATTTTTGTTGCGTTGGCATCTAAAAGTAATGTTTTTGGCACTTTTCTCATTACACCTCTGTTGTCAGTATCAGCAGTGGCTGTAGTTGTATGTTTCCTAAGGATAATAAAAAGACGTTGATCATATTTCTGAATTCGGAATAATTGATTTGACACGATTTTGTACGTCTTCTTATCGAATGGGTTGAATCCTTCGGGAATATTCCCTGTGAAGATCATCTCGTTTTTTTGGAGGGACATGACGAATTCCATGTTTGGCTTGTAGTCTTTGTCCACCACGGGCAGCTTTGCTTTCATCCTTTGTGATGCCTCGAATAGCGACACCGTTCGCCCTTCGATGTTGCCGTTCTCGTCGGCATAGATAGCTATGTGGTGGTTACTATCGGATTCCACCCATATATTTGCATCTTTCCGAATATTTATCATACTTCCGGCCGGCAATGAAAAGCGAGCAGATTTGATTTGCGTTTTCTGCCCTTTTTTGCCGATTATGTACAATGGATCCTTGAAGCATCCGACTGGCACTTTGGCTTTCTTCCCGAGGCTGCCGCCGAATTGCTCAATTCTCTCGACGACGATCCTTTTTATTTGCGGGTCGATGATATTCTCGATCTCGTTTGCGGTCATGGATTCCACCGGCTTCCGCAGCGCATAGAGCGGCATCCCGCTTTCGTTTGTCAGCGGGTTTCCGCCGGTTCCGTGCCTAAGGCCGTAATTGGTTTCTTTGTGCAGGGCGCCTCGCACTCGCGTATTGATTTTGAATGAAACAATAATTGAGTCCACAGCTGCCTTGACGTCCTTCCAGAAATTTGGCCAATTGTCGGGATGTTTACCGAAATCCATTCGGGCCAGGTGTCCATCCTGCGCGTGGCAGGTCGAGAGTTTCTGCACGACTGACCGCGAGCTTTGGGCAATCACGACAGCGTCCACGGCGTGGTGGCGGTGGTCTCCCCTATCCTTTTTCTTTGCGGTTTCGTTTGTTTCTGCTGGCGCTTCTTGGATTTCGATGCCCTCTTCTTTCTTTTCTTTCAGTATCGAGTTCATTCCCCAATACCTGCGCAGCACGGCAGTGATTTCGCCGCGCGATACGGAAACGTCGTCGCAAATATGTTTTAGCAGATTGCAGGCCACCCTCGAGATGTAGCGCGTATCGTTCAATTGCCGAGTGATGAATCCATTGTTGCCATCGATAGCATAGAATTCTTCGATCGATTTCGCGAGGAATCTCTTTGCTTTCTTCTCGGGCAGCGACCGCACTCTTTGGCGGACGGCTTCGTATTTGCCAGGGTCGTGCTGGTAGAACTCGAAAGGCGTTCTGTTCCCTTTGTCTTGGTTTTCGTGAATGTAGCAAAGCGATTTATTCATATACGAATCGTCCAAAGACCGGCTGTAGGGAATAATATGCTCGATTTGGAATTTGGGCGCCTCGCCAAACAGGTTGTTCAGATCGATTTTCATACCAGTGTATGGGCACTGCCCCTTGCACTCTTCCCAGAGCCGATACTTGATCACGTCGTCCCGCGTGGGATTGGCGATACTGAATTCATTGCGCAGCATTTCCTTGATTTTTCGATTGTATTCTTCGCGCTCCTTGTTGCCAAAAAGTATTTCAATTCGCTGTTCTTTGTTCATCCGCAGATCCCGAGCCATTTCGACGCGGATAATATCCGGTTTGCCATAGCGGTCGATCAGGCAATTGACAACTTTCCTCATTTGGAACAGTCCCGCCATCACGATCGGATTAGCAATTCTTTCGGGAATGGGCACGTATTCAGTTTTCTCGATCACTTCCTCGGCTTTCGAGAAATCGTATCCTGCATTCTTTGCTGCGATGTGGTACATGTCGCCTTCGCGCATGTAAGGCAAGATTTTGCGAATCGCCTTTTTGCTGACCGAACCGTAATCAGGCTCCACTGTCATTTCGGAAAGGGCTTTGGCTTCTAATTGGCAAAGGTTCCATTTTTTTTGTACGTAGTCGATCAGCCAATTATTATCCGTAGCGAAATATACAGTATTGAGTATAGTATCCAAATCATCATTATTGAACCGATTGAAACTCGAACCGAGAGCCTTCTGGAGCGAAATCAATGATTTGAGGCCATCAATCTTCTTTAGGCTTTCGATGTTCACACGATAGACTCCATCTTTCTTCAATCCGAGCACTTTTTTCAATTCAGAGAAGCTCTTCTTGGGGTCTTTTTTGTCTGTTTTTAATTCAATCTTATCATGGCAATGCAGGTATTCGATGATTCTTTCGCGTTCTTCGGCCGATAGGCATGTTTCTTCGTCCGAGTATCGCCCTTCGCCGTAAACCGTCAATTGGTTAACCTGTTGGAGCATACGAAACTCTTGGAATTCGAAAGAGCATTTTGGAGCACGGCGTTTGTTCGGTTCGAAGATGCACTTCCCGATTTTGTCTTTCTGCGATTTGAGTGGCCTTTGGAAGAAGATTGTCCGGTCGCGTATTTCCTCCCTCAGTTCGTCGGTTAGCAATTCAGGGTAGAACTGGGCCTGTTTCTCCCAGATGGTATCGAACTCATTGATGTACATTGAGCGCTCGGTGTATCTTTTCCGAATCCGTTTTTCGTGCGTGTCGAGCGTGGAGAAATACTCCCCAAGCGTTGAGCAGCCGGAGCTATTGATTTCCGCCCAAAGTTCGTTAATACCGCTGCTGACCACGCCGGACTCTTTTTTGTCTGATTTTGCGTCGGCCTTCCTATTGCTTTTGTATCCTCGCCTTTGGGCCAGGTGGTACAGTGCGCGCGAGAATTCCGTAATAGTAACTTTTTCGTGTACAGCGCGAGCTCTCGCGGAGTATGGTTCGATCGAAATGAACTCGTTCCACTCAATCTCCGTCAGCAAATTATACTGGCGCATGATGTCGTAGAGCCTCTTTTTCCGAAGGTTGCGGCGGTAAAGCTGACGCCTGATCTGGCGCTTCTCGGAGCGATTTTTGTTTTTTGATTCCTCTTTTGTTTGATTGATGTTGTTGACGCCCTCCTGGAAGATACGGACGCCGGCATCAATAATTTGAAAATTCGTGTCATCGACCAATGCCCACCCAACCGAGTTGGTTCCTAAGTCTAAACCTAAAATTCGCGACATAAAAATTTCCTCTTGCATTTAAAAATAAATTGAATTATATTGCATTCCAGATATAACAAATTTCTACTTGTAATTCTTATTACAATAAGGTATTCGTACCGTTGGAAAATTCAAAATCTCGGGTCTCTCGGGATTTTTTATTTATACCCTATCAAATACTTATGTTTTCAACGACTTAATCGTTCTGCCGCGACGAGTGCGGTTCGTTTCTATTATTTTATTTAATAATTTAATCAAAAATTATGTAATAGCAATGAGTTTTTTATTGTTGTAGGATTCATTCCTCTCCCCCACTCTTCACAAGGATTTCTCTTGGAAAAATCGAATTATTATTTCAAATTTGTAATGCGTGATGAAAGGAAATGATAATGGAATTATTACAATATGTTTCAATTGCCCTCGAATGCGTGATTGCTGCAATTTTCGCATTCGCAGCCGTGCGCCGCGGGAAAACTTATTGCTGGTTCTTCGCCGCCACATTCGCGCTCTATGTTGGCTTCGACCTGGCCCGCACCGCCTGCCCGGACGCTTCCGGCGGCTTCCGCGACGCGCTTTTCCTGGCAGCGACCGCCTCCGCACTGGCCGGCGCAATTGCCGTGGCCAAGCAAAAGAAATAAACTGTGTTTTTTGGAAATGATTGCTGAAAGTATCAAATGAAAAGAATTATTATTCTTGCATTGTCTGTTGCAAGCCTCCTGGTTTTGAACTCGTGTATAAATAATGACAACCCGCTCGCCCAAGAGCTTAGTTCCGGCGTAACAACCGAGCTGAACAAAGTCCTCAGCACGTCAATGACGGATTTTGCCCCTCCGGGCATCATCGTCGGCGTCTGGAGCGACGCGAATGGCCAATGGGTAACTGCCCGCGGGCTTTCCAACACCGAGGGCGACGTTACGATGAACCCCGCCATGTGTTGGCGCGTCGGCGAAATCACCGAATCGTACATTGCAACCATGATACTTCAAATGGTTAGCGAAGGCAAAATCAAACTCGACACCAAACTACACGATTTCTACGATGAATTCCCCAATTCGGAAAATATCACAATCAGCAATCTGCTGAGCCACACCAGCGGGCTTGCGGACATGAACGACAGTCAGCTATTCAGTTCGCTCTGGGCCCGCGATTCGATTTATTTCCATCCCGATACATTGCTGCTTCGCATTGCCGTTGGGCAGGACCAAACCGAATTGGGAGCATACAAACACGCAAACACAAACTATTTCATTCTCGGCCGAATACTCGAAATGATCGGCCAGCGGTACATCGAGAATCAAATCGGCGACCGAATCTATGACTTCATTTCCTTGAACCAAACCAGCTTCCCGACGAACCTAAGGCTGCCCGACCCATACACCAACGGCTACATCTTTAAGAATGGAAAATTCGAAGACCATACCATCTCGAATATTTCGCTTTCCTGGGCCTCCGCATCGATGATCTCGAACGTTTACGATTTGAATCATTGGCTCCGCGGAATAATGTATGGCACAGCACTTCAGAACCAACAAGCCCTGCAAACACAGATGCTTACGCCAGTGGCTTCGGACTATGGCTATGGCGTGTTCTGCGGGAATCGTATCGGCAGTTGCGGCTCCGTCCCCGGGTATTCCACTTCGGCGTTCTATTACAAAGATATTAAATCCACAGTGGTAGTGATGGCAAACGTTAGCGAATCTGGGAAAAACATTGCTGATTCAATTGCGATTCGTATTTCGGCCAAGCTGAAACAGCTATTCTCGAAAGAATAATGCGATGGAAAGAGTTAGAATTGTTTCCCCTACAATCTTTGGCGATAGAATCATCGCAGGTATCACTTTGCGCTCTCCAATGAAACCGGACGAGATCGGGTTCACCGTCAAGGAAAGCAATTTCGTCAGCCTGGAGGAAGCGGAATCGAATCGAATGCGCCTTGCCGATACAATCGGCATCCCGCCGAATCGAGTTAAATACCAGAAGCAAACCCACAGCGTTATAATTCGCCAGATTCAATCCGACTCCGCGCAGAACGAAGCAGACGGAATGATCACACACGAAGCGGGCACGGTGCTGGCCGTCAAAGTTGCGGATTGCGCTGCTGTACTGCTTTTCGACGCAGCCCGAGGCGTTGTCTGCGGTTTGCATTCCGGTTGGCGCGGTACCGCCCAAAACATAGTCCGCCACGGAATCGAAAAGCTCCGCCAGAAGTATTCTTCGCGCCCGTCCGACCTGCTTGCTTGGATTTCTCCCTGCGCCGGCGGAGATGCCTACGAAGTGGGCACAGAAGTAGCACAACATTTTCCACGTTCCTCGCGTCCGATCGGAAATGGCAAATTCCTTTTCGACAATAAAAACGAAATCCGGCTCCAACTCTTGGATTGCGGTGTGGATCCATCCAGGATCGAGGCATCCGAAGTCTGCACAATTTCGGATTCGGACTATCATTCTTACCGCCGGGATGGCGAGCGCTCCGGCCGTATGGCTGCTTTCATCGGCATGAAGGCATAGGCGGGCAACTTTACGCGAATCACTTAACCGGAATTACGTTAGCTCGGTATTTCTAAAGTATCAAATTTTCCTGAATTTTGAAAAGTTATCTGTAGTGATGACTTTTTTTAATTAATACAAAAGGATACTTTATGGATACCGGTACGACTACTTTTATGATTATCGCGGCCAGCCTCGTTATGCTTATGACGCCCGGACTGGCAATTTTCTACGGTGGATTGGCCAGCAAGCGAAACATCCTCGGAATTATGACCCAAACTTTCACCTCGCTCGGACTGACAACTGTTCTGTGGATTGCTTTTGGATACTCGCTCTGCTTCAGCGGCGGCGAAGGAGCTATCATCGGGAACTTAGACAAAGCCTTTTTGAATGGTATCAACATCACAGATTTGTTCTCCGGAACCGGTGGAAAATTCCCTGTTTATATCTTCGTTGCCTACCAGATGATGTTTGCAATCATTACGCCTGCACTCATTACCGGAGCGTTCGTCAATCGTGTAACTTTCAAAGCATATTTAATATTCTTAATTCTATGGCAAATATTCGTTTATTATCCTTTTGTGCACATGGTTTGGGGCGGCGGATTGCTCGCACAATGGGGCATCGTTGATTTCGCCGGAGGTATCGTCGTCCACGCCACTGCCGGATTCGCCGCGCTCGCGTCCGTGTTCTACGTCGGTTCGCGCAAGGACCGCCAGTCCCCGCCCAACAGTATTCCTCTTGTCGCTATCGGAACTGGTTTGCTTTGGTTCGGTTGGTACGGCTTCAATGCAGGCTCGGAAATGGCCGTGGACCATATCACGACGCTTGCATTCCTCAACACAGACGTAGCCGCTTCGTTCGCCGCCGTAACGTGGCTCTTCCTCGAGTGGAACCTCAAGAAACAACCTAAGTTCGTCGGATTGCTCACCGGTTCCGTGGCCGGACTTGCAACAATTACACCCGCTGCAGGATTCGTGCCGCTTTGGGCAGCCGTGATAATTGGTATTTTATCATCGACAGTTTGTTTCTTCGCGGTTGAATTGAAAAACAAGCTCGGATGGGACGATGCTTTGGACGTCTGGGGCGTGCACGGCGTCGGTGGCGTGCTCGGCACGATTCTTCTCGGCGTATTCGCTTCCGCATCGATCAACACACAGTTTGGACTGATCGAGGGCAATACGACATTCTTTTTCAAGGAAACAATCGCAGCCCTCGGAGCCGCTGCATATGGTTTTATTTTCTCTTATATAATGCTTGTCCTTATTAATTTCATCACTGCCGTCAAAGTGGACGAAGACGTCGAGCTAGCCGGCATTGACGAAGGAATCCATGGGGAACGTGCATACGACGAGGGAGCTTTGTAATCTTTTTTCTAGGCATGCCCGGTGGTTTAGTTCTGCCGGGCTTATATTACTTTTGAGATTCTATATCGAATTGCATTGGGAAAGTTAAAATCGCAATACACAATACTAATTAGTTATAGTATTAATGTAAGGGCGAGGTTACCTCGCCCCTACCCCAAGCCGAACTCTGGAATTAAAAAAGCTAAGCCGAAGAAAAATATTCAATTACGAATGAATAAACCCAAATTGTTCATTAAAATTTGCCAAATTTGCTATACCCTCATCCCCGGCCCTTCTCCCGACAGGAGAAGGGAGTAAGAAAACGTGAGTCCCTTTCGCCCTTTGGGAGAAAGGGATTTAGGGATTGAGGGTTTTTCTAACGCACAATTTGGGATAAATATTGAGTCATCGGATGAGTTTTGAAATAACTATCGATGACATAATCATTGAATTCATATAAAATGTTGTTAAATATACAAGGACAGGAAGAACATGAGAATTAGAAACATACTTTTAATCATTGCTTTGATAAGCACTGGGGCGGCCCATGCCCAGGATTTCAAATTCAATATTGGTGGCTATGCAGATGCCTACTTCGTTAATGACAACGTGAAAACAAACGGTGAAATATCTGTGCCAGCAAGCTCTGATTTTACTCGGCAATACACGTTGATAAATGCAAAAAAGAATCAATTCGACCTGAACATTGCCCAGATTTCCGGCAATTTCGTATTCAAAGACAATGTCCGTGGCAAAATCACGCTCCAATACGGCTCGTTGCCCCAATTGGCTTATGCGTTGGACAATCCAACCACCATCCAAGAGGCATACGCCGGAGTACGAGTCTGCGAGAAACTTTGGTTCGATGCCGGATACTACCTGACGCACATCGGCGGCGAATCCTATCTGCCAAAGGATAATTGGCTCAGCACGCATTCAATAGTTACCTATTTCGAACCGATCCAACACGCAGGAGCAAAGCTCACTTACAGCAACGAGAAAATGACTGCCATGCTGGGAATCGTCAACAGCAGGCTCTCGCTGGCCGAAAACAATCAGAACAAAACCTTCTGCGGTCAATTTGCATACAACTTCAATAGTGGCCTGTCGCTGTCGTACGCCGGAATCCTCGGGAACGAAGAAACAAGCGGCAGCAAAACATATTTCCTTAGCAACTTTTGCGCGAATGCAACCTTGGCCAAGGGCCTCGAAGCGAAAGCCCAATTCGACATCGCCACCAAAGAAGACGCTAAATACGACAATGGCGAATACAAAAACGGCACCTACACAGGCCTCAGCGCCCAGATTCGCTATTCGTTCGCCGAAAACCTTCGCACCACGTTTAGGGCCGCAATGTACGACGACGAAGACGGCGCAAACTCGGCAGGAATCAAAGGAACTCAATTCACACTTGGAATAGAATTCCTACCCAATAGGAACTCATACATACGCCTCGAGGGCGACATGATGAATCTCGACGACAAATACAAGCCGTTCACAGACTCTGATGGCAAGCCAACCAACAAGCGCGCAAGCATTGCGCTCAGCATGGGATTATGGATTGACTAATCCTTCGTTTTTCACTACTCCGAAGTGAATAGCCTCGCCCCGGAATCGGCCATTGCAGTGAGACACACCCCTTTCTTGCATCGATCGAAGTCTCTCGGGCGGGGCATTTATTTAGGAAGAATCACTAACTCGACGCGCCGGTTTGCTTTGCAGCCCTCGGGCGTTCTACTGTCCGATACTGGCATCCTCGCCCCATTCCCCACATCGAGCAGTCGGCGGCGGCTGATTCCCTTTTGGGTCAAATATTTCACGACTTCATTAGCGATCTCATTCGATTTTTTTTCCGATTCATCGCTTTTGCATTGGTTGTCCCAATGCCCCGAGATTTGAATTCTACACTTTGGATTCTTCGTCATGTAATCGGCAATTGTGTCGAGTTCGATCATCTGGCTTGGACTTAGTTTGCCGTCCATATGAAGCACTTTTTTCTTCATATGCGCATCGGGCACAGCCTCAGTCTTTTTTTCAATTTTTTCAGGTGGAGAAACTCTGAGATCCTGCGCATTTAGCGTATTCAGAAATGGAAACAACAGAAGCACAAGGATAGTTTTGGATAAATGCAATTTCATACCATTCCCTTTATTTGTATGGTAAACTTTCAAGAATTTCAATCATGCAAATAAGATTCATATCTCTCGATTTTATTGTATTTAATGTGGTTGCCTCATCTTGGGCTGCTGTATTAATTCATCAATCATCAGATTTCGGGATCCCTGGCTCTGTGTTAGTCGTTGAAATGCAGTATTGGTGTTGGCGATCCCATAAATCACCGCACTGAAACAAAAAATCCCGCTCGAAGCGGGATATCAATATTAGGATTTTTTTTAAGATTGCTGACTATCGCAAGCCTTAGCTTTGCTCGAGGAAGCGTTTGAGTTCGTCTCGGAGACGCGCTGCTTCTTCGTAGTTTTCGTCTTTGATTGCTTTGTCCAACTGGTTTTGTATGATCTCGAGTTTCGTCAGGTGGACTTTGGGCGGCGGCGG
Source organism: uncultured Hyphomicrobiales bacterium (assembly GCA_964610885.1). Lineage (GTDB taxonomy): Bacteria > Bacteroidota > Ignavibacteria > Kapaibacteriales > UBA2268 > CAZSWR01. Next base: position 11,333 of record CAZSWR010000019.1, read on the forward strand.
CGAATCGTGCGATCCTTGTTTCTGGAGGAAAGCCATGTCGTCGGGGTCTTCGTCCTCTTCCGACGAGCCGGCCAGCGGAGAATCTTCGTCGTCGTTTTGCGGCAGGATTCCGGTTTCGTCCAATATGTCTTCGGCAACGAAGATCGGCACTTGGCATCGGACAGCCAGGGCTATGGCGTCGCTCGGGCGGGCGTCGATTTCTATGCCCGAATCCTCAAAAATCAGTTTGGCAAAAAATGTCCCGTCAATCAATTCATTAATAAAAACTTCTGTCAACTCTGTTGAAAATGAATGAATAATCGATTTCATCAGGTCGTGGGTCATCGGCCGCGGGGGCACAACGCCCTCCATCTCGAGGGCAATCGCTTGGGCTTCGAAAGCACCAATGATTATGGGCAAACGGCGCTTGCCGTCGGCCTCCTTCAGTATCAAGGCATAAGCATTATTACTCGCTGGGCTGGCCGATAATCCTAATACTATTAATTGTTTTTTTTCCATTTTCCAATTGTTCCGTATCGTCATTTCTACGTATCAGTTATCCAAATTGACGATTTGATTAAGAATTATTGCATCTTGAAAAATCACTATTTTCTTTTCTCGAAAATCGTTACATTGCATTAATATAGCTATGCGAGATTGTTTTTTGATTCTTTGGCATTCAAACGAACAAATTGAACTCTGCTTTGGCTGTGGCATAGCGATTGAACATATAGCTCTATGGCCCGATATACAGGCCAAAACGGCAAGATTGTGGTGAATATTATTCATTCATGGGTTGATATTAAAACTATGAGCAACAATATGCAGACAAGTAAAATATATGATGACTTCCATCGCCGCCGCACCGAAGGCAACGATTTGATACTCTCGGAAGACAATTTAGTGTTGAAAAGATTTTTCAACCTCGATACTCGTTGCTACGAAGACGGTGCGCTTCCTCGAAAGACGAAGGAACTGCTCGGCTTGGCTGCATCGGCCGTCCTGCGCTGCAACGACTGTATTTTTTATCATATCGAACAGGCAAAGCTCGCGGGCGCAACTCGCGAGGAAATCATTGAAACGCTCAATGTGGCGCTCGTCGTGGGCGGATCCATCGTGATACCGCACCTGAGAGCTGCCTTCGCCGCAATAGACGAAATATTCAATCGTCGCGACTGATACCAAAACGATCCACGAAGTTGTCGGAAAATGATTGAAAAGTTAATATAAAGTGAACGAATAGGGATAGCGCAATGCCTTTCCCAGAGGATTGAAACAAAAGGAATTCCACAATGAATATACAAGTTGCAACATCGACCATCGAAAAACTCGAGCAAGAGATTGCCGAGCGCCGCGAGGAATTGCTTTCCGTGCTTGCTCATTGGAATTATTTGCAAAATATCGTTCAGCCGCAACTGCTTTTCCAATACGAAAACCTGTTTGGCGATTTGGAAATTGAAATGGAAAAGAAGGCTCGGCTCGCAAGCGAATTGGAACGTCGCCAGAAGTTGCTTTCAAATCAATTACAAAATGGATTGCGTATAACAGAATCGACTTTGAAGTTCATCGACAACGTGATCCGCAAGGAAGCCGAACGCGAATCGCACTCGGGAGTGCGCCGCGAAGAAGAAATCACTTACGATGCTTCGCCATATTCGTACTCCGTGCCCACGGCCGAAGCCGCTAATTGCAACATCTCAACCGTTTACCACTCGATTGTGAAAAAACTGCACCCGGACATTTCCGGCGAAAGTGAGAACTTCAAGAAGTATTGGGATTCCGTGCAATACGCTTACCGCACAAAGAATGCCGACCACCTTATTCTCTTCCAAAAGACCCTTTGCCCCGATACGCCGCGCGATTTCGATTGCCACGCCGAAAAGGAACTTGCGCTTCGCCGCGAGCTGCAAGACCTGGACACCAGCCTCTACCGCGAAAGGCGCCGGCTGGAAAGGCTTAGGAACCAAGAACCTTTCGTCTTCGAAATGCCAATGATCGATGAGTTTTGGGTTTCGCGCCGGAAAAGGCGCATCCGAGACCGCATCTTCCAAATCGACAGGCAGATCCACTTCCACGAAAGAATGATACACAACCTCACTGGACGCTTCTACGAATCGACCGGAAGAAGAATTGCCTTCAACGACTACCAAGTATCCAGGGCATAGCGGCGAGTTTAAAAGCCTTTTGATTAAGTATAGCTGTGCCCTCCCACGGGTTAACCCGTGGGATGTAATATTTTCCCTATCTCTATTATTATCATCACATTAGCAATATTATCTTTTTCCACCTTTTGCAAAGGGGGTCAGGGGGGATTTCTTGATATATCAATAACTTACGATGACTTTAGAATGAATGGCCAATGCCAATATGGAAAACAAATTTCTTGAGTCCGGCCATCTGCTGCGTTATCAGTTTCTCTTTATTCGGATCCCAAATCGGCCAGGCGAAGTCCAGACGGACAGGCCCGACAGGCGTTTCGTACCGAAGCCCAACTCCTGCGGCCACAGCGAGGCCTCGGAGGTAGTCATACCATTTGTTCTTGATCGTATATTCGCCTGTTGAATCCACCAAAAGCCATTGGAAGGCATTTCCCCAGTCGAGGAAAGCCACAGCGCCGAAGCTCGCCAGCAAACTCGTCGAAGTCTGGCCGCCGGGAAGCGGCTTTACGAATTTATAACGATACTCCAAAGACCCCTCGATCAGCGTATTGCTACCGATGAAATCCTGAGCGAAGCTCGAAGTGAAATTGCTGTCGTTCGGCGGGGCGTATTCCCTCGTGTAGCGCAACTGGCGCGAGGCCCAACCACGAACGCTATTGGCGCCGCCAGCGAAGAATTGCTTGTCGAACGGTACGTATGAATTTGATTTATCAAACCAATAAATCGATCCGATCCTTTGCTTCAGCGCAAGCACAGCCTGCGAATTCAGCGGGAAAAACCAGTAATTCGACATCTGGAATTTGAAGAATTTCGATATACCGAGCACCTTATTGTTGTCCCCGGACGACTGCACAAGCCATTCGAACGGATAGAGCAGCCAATTCTGGCCCTCGAGAGAAATCGATGAGAAGTGCCCGCTGGTCGGAGAGAAAATATTATCCCTCGAATCCCCATAGATCGAAATGCCCATGATATTTGCCGTCAGTATGGGGCTGCTGTTTCGTATGTATTTGTCAAGGTTTCGATACACCGAGAGCACTTCCTGTATCTTGGTCGAATCGCTGGAGGTTTTCGCATTGCTCTTTGCCCTGGCCAGTGTATTATCGAAATCAAGCGGCTCTTGGCGCTCCAGAGTGAACTCGAAATCTATATTGTTATAATACGTCCACCGGCCCAAATTGACAGGGAAACGGATCGGAAGCGAAAATGTGCGGACCTTGAAATAGTCATTAAGGTTTCTTTGCGAAAAAAGCGCTTGGAACGACAGGCCTACTCGCGCTTTGTCGATGACCCAAAGCAACGGCTGGGCGAAATTCACACCAAACTGGAATTCGAACTCAGGGTTCTTCCAATTGTAGATAGCGCGGCTGATGTCCTGAACGACGAACCTGAAATATGGATTTATTGTTTGCGCAGCCCCAAATATATTCCGATGGAAATAGAACATTTCGATGCCGCCATTGATGAAGTTATCGACTCGCGTCTGGTTCCCATAGGGGGCCACGCCGTACTCTTGCTGTTTGTTGTATACCGTTCTCACCGAAAGGTCGATTATCGTATCGTTCGGCCGATTGAAGAAATTCACTGTATCGATTGTAACCCTGTCGAACGTGGCGAGTGATTGCAAATTTTCAATTGACCGACTGATTTGGGAATTTGAATAGAAGTCGCCGGAATCGATTGCCATTTGCTTGATTTTCATTTTATCGCTAATGACGCTTTGGTTTTTGCGGTCATCGACGAATTCAATTCTCCCGATACGCTGGCGCTTGCCCGTCGAAAACGCCACATAGACGCTGTCCTCGGCTTCGGAAAGGTATCTTTCGCATACCGGCGCAGAGAAATGGGCCGAATAGTAGCCATTGTCTGCCAGCATATTCTTTATCGTTGAGATTTCGCGGTAGAGCGTGTATTCATTGTATAAATCGCCGGAGCGAATGCTGCGAATGGATTTTATCTTATCTTCAATTTCTGCCGGAAGCGAATCCAGCCCAACATAGACGAGGCTACGAATCTTCGAGCGCGCCCCTTCCTCGATCACGAACCGTAGAATATTAATGCCTTCGGCCGTATCGGCTCCGAATTCGAAACGGCAGCGTGCGGAATGGAAGCCAAATTGTTCGTAATAAATCAATATGTTCTTTGTGTCCTGGAGCGCTCGAGTGCGGTCGAAGAATTGCACTTCGTTGACCAAGCCCGAAAGCGATTTATTGACCACATCGTGGTAGATTTGCGGGATTGTCGAGGTGTACAGAGGGCATTCCTCCAGTTTGTTTCGAAACGCCTCGATGAGCGAATTCGTGAGGCTACGGTCGGACTCGCGGGAGACCACCATCGAAAGCAATTCAGTGGGAGGAATCGAATTGTTTCCCACGAAGTATAGCTTGTCGATTTCGGCTTGGCCACGGATGATTTTGGATTCGTAGGCCTTGTTGTGGACGAACTGTGCCCGAAGAGAGCCGCAGGGCAGCATGGCAAACGCCACAATCAATGCGGCAACCAATCCTATCCTAACGGCACTAATTCTCAAAATCTCATTCTCCTACGCAATTTGTTACTCAAAGAAAAGCACTTCACTCAAGCCTCGCAGTATCCACGCGAATCATGCGCGGAATACTCTATCAGCCCAATACTGCAAGTTAAAAAAAAAAGAGGAACCGAACAAATCAAACATCGGTTCCCATTCTATTTCTATCACAAGGAAAAATCTTCAATTTTCATTTTCCTTCCTTCATTGCGCTGGCTCTGGAAAATTGCAGTGGCTGCGGCCACCAATCGCAAAGAGCCAAAGATACTGATCAATCAATGGACTCTTAATCTATTGTATTAGAAATATTGCTCTTCTTCGTCGTCGTTGTAGAAGTATTCCTCGTTGATCGAGTCTTCGTATTCGGGCCAAAGGTCTTCCATGCTCTCGATTAACTCGTCTGTGTCGTCTAGTTCGTAAAGGTTATCGATCACTTGGATCGGGCAGCCTGTACGGTTGGCATAATCGATCAATTCTTCCTTTGTTGCTGGCCATGGCGCTTCTTCAAGGTATTGTGCGAGTTCCGGTGTCCAAAACATGTTTTATCTCCTCTTGATTATTATTTTAATTATATATATCAATTTCATTATTTTAAAAGGAACTATCCAATGTTCACTTTTTTTTGTCCGCAAAAATATACTTTTATTTTAATAGTACAAATGAAATTTTTGCAGTACTTTTTAGTAGAATTAAATTTTCAACACTCTTATTAACACGGCAAACGAAGATTCGTTAAAAAAGTTTTCAAAAAAAAATATTTATTTTTTGTGCCACAACGAAGAAAGAACGTATTCGCCTTTGTTTTCAATCAGTTCGACGATTTGAAATTCCGAATTATTTTCTTCGGCCCCGAAAGCAACGTGCACGTAATTGTCCGTCCAAGCTTTCAGAAGTCCTGTTTTTTTATCTCGGGCCTCGGGAATCACTCGATGAATTTTTCCGATTTCGGAGCGGTAGAATTCATCCTTTTTTTGGTCGGACAGTTCGCGAAGGGCCAAGGCCCTTTCCTTCACCTTGGCGGCGGGCACCTTCCCTGCCAGCTTTTGCGACGAAGCGACAGCCCTTTCGGAATACGAGAAAACGTGCAGATACGTGAAATCCAGAGATCGGCAGAAGGCCATTGCTTGGTCGAAATCTTCGTCAGTTTCGCCCGGGAATCCGGTGATGATATCGATTCCGATACCGCAATCGGGCATCGATTTTTTGATTTTCGCGATTAAATCGCCAAAGAAGGCCGTATAGTAGCGGCGGCGCATCAGTTTCAGAATTCGGTCCGAGCCGCTCTGCAAAGGGATATGGAAATGCCTGCAAATTGATTTCGATCCTCGAACGATTTCGAGGATTTCGTCTGTCAGCAGGTTCGGTTCGATCGAAGAAATCCTCGTGCGAATGTCCAACCCGAGCGAATCGATCAGTCGGAGCGCCCGGGCGAAATCCTCACCGCTCGGCGAACGGTATTCACCGAGGTTAATTCCCGACAGGATCACTTCCTTGCCGCCGGAGCAGGCAATATGTTCGTAATGCTTGGCAATTTCGGAGTATGGAAGGCTTCGCGAGCTGCCTCGGGCAAATGGTACAGCACAATACGAGCAGAAATAGTCGCAACCGTCCTGAATCTTCAGCACTACGCGCGTGTGCGCATCGTTTTCGGCGGAACAGGCAGCGTGGAACGTCTCCCCTCCCCTTTCGGACAGAAATACGTATGGAGTTTCGGGTTTGGCGAAAGATGGTAACAATTCTCGTATCCTGAACTTTTCGTTGCCACCGAAAATGGCCGAGACGCCTTCGATGTTCTTGATCTCTTCGGCCTTCAGCTGGGCATAGCAACCCACGACGGCTATGAAAGCGTCTGGGGTCTGGCGTGCGGCCCTGCGGATCATCTTGCGGCAGTCTGCGTCGGCATTCGCCGTAACCGTGCAAGTGTTGATGATCACTACTTCCGCCGGCTCGCCAAAAGGAACCCACTCGAAACCATCGCCGATGAACTGTTCGCGCAATTCGGAGATCTCGGCAAAGTTTACCTTGCAGCCTATGTTATATATTGAAAAACGCATTTACACTTTGAATTAATCTATTAACATCATTCACAAAGATTGCAAAAATATGAAATTTTTAATAGAAAGGATAAATGTTTTAATTTTCATCTTTCCTTTCACCATTGCGCTGCCCTTGAAAAATGAAGTGGCAGTCGCCACCTGCAAATTACAGTAATTTTTCACTCGTAGCCGTAATTAACGAACCCGTTCGCTCGTAGCCGTAATTAACGAACCCGTTCGCTTATAGCAGATATTATTGAACTCGGCGGCTTCCGCAACGATTACCGAGCCGCAACAACCACGCGGAAAGTGATCCTTTGCCGGCCGGTGGAAATTACTCCTTCATAAACCCCGCCCTCGAGCGATGAGACATTTATTGGAATGATGTTTTTTCCGTTAAAGATTTCGGCCGTCTGCTTTTCGGCCACAGCCATCCCGAGGCTGTTGAACAGTTCGATTTGGCAGCTTTCTGCCTCGCCCGCCTCGAATGCCAAATAGACTACATCGGTCGCGGGCACGGGATACTCTGTAATTGATTTAATTGAGCTTTGAATAACTTTACGGCCATTGCATAGATTCTTCAGGCTGAACAGCCCCGAACGGGCAGCCGAATTAACCGATTCGCCCCAGTACTTTGCCCCGGGCACGAAGTCGATAGCCGACGTATCCGATTCGCAAAGGCCAACCACTCCATAAAGCTCGCCCACGAAGCCCGAAGCCGGGAAATCGCCATCAATTCGGAAAGTGATGTATCGGCGGTCGTTTTGGATTTCATTCTTCACGAGAGTGCCCTTGCCGTATTGGGAGCGAACCTCGAGCGGCAGGAATATCCTCGGATTGATGGCCACAGTGGCCTCGAAGAATCTTTGGCCGAGGTATGGCTTGTTCTCTTGGGTCGAATAGTATATCGGAATCGAAGCGAATTCTTTCGGGTCTGCCGAAGTGTTCTCGGCGGCGATCTCCGATTGGCCGGAGTACTTGCCCGTGTTGATCCTGCAAATCGCTCCACAGGGCGAACCGGAGAGGATAATCGTCAGGTCGGTCGATCCGAGAGCTAATGATTTGACTGTAATCTCCTTTTCTTGGCCCGGAGCCATGTCGAATCCGGCTGGAGTGAGCACCTCCACGGCAGAAGCCACCGAGTATTCAAATTTTTCTATATGGATCGTTACGTCGTTCGGATTGCGCAGCTTGACCACTCGAGTATCAATTTCGGGTATGAATCGGAGGTCAGGAAGCGAAGTCTCAATATACGTCGTTATGCCCTTCCCAGTCAGTATTCCATGAGGAACCAGATAGGATTGGTTCGAGTGCATCACAAATGCCTTAGCGTGAATTGTGCTGCTGTCCACAGGCGCGAACCTGAAACTGACGGCAAGTGTGGCGCCGGCGGAAATAATCGTATCCCTGAAAGTGCTGTTGACTGTGAAAATTGAATTGTACGCGCCTTCGATAACGATTGAATTAATGCGGAGCGGCACTGGGTCTTCGTTCTTGATGAAAATAAAATCCATGTCCTTCGGCTCGCCGACGCACACGCTACCGAAATCGTACGAGGGCTGGAGGAATGAAATGTTCCGAGGCAAACCCGTGCCGGAGATAGCGATTTCGTAGTCCATGGGGCAGCTCTCGATCCTCAGAGTATCGGAAACGAAGCCCGTGTCCACTGGATTGAAAGATATCGTCAGCTGCTTGCAAGCGCCCGGCTGGAGAGTATCCCGATCGATAGGTGTGATTAGTTTAAAGTTACGATTTCTTGCGAATTGCGAAGACTTGAGCACAATCTGCACGTTCCCTTTGTTGCAAATCGAAGCATTGATGGTCATCGGGTTCTCAGTATCGATAAACTTGGGCTCGTATTTGAAGTTCTGCAATTCGGCAATCGGCTTTTCGATTGTGAAAGTGCCGGTCATTTCGCAAATTTCGCCAAGCAGGACTCGCGATACGCAAATTGTATTTGTGCCATCGGCAGACGAAGAAGCAATTGTTTTCCCGTCTGGGGCGTATATGAAATCGGTAATAATGCCATCCGGCGGAATGAACAATTCCATTTTGTCGAACTCGTAGAAGTCCACCGACACTGTATTGTTTGCCCCGACCAAGACTCGCGACGATTTATTGTTGAAGTCCAGCGAGACGAAATCCGAATTGTTCGACGGCAAGCGGCGGAAGAATGCTTTATTTGCGAGGTCAAAAATATAAACATTGCAATTCTCAATTTGAATCACGTTCGCAGCGGTTTTTTTCGTACCGATGGCTAAAAACTTCTTGTCGTTAGAGATTTTGGAAATCGTTATATAAGGCATATAAGAGAAATCAAATTCATCAGTTTTATCAAAATTGGGAATCGACAGTACTTGGCATTCGCCGGAAACAAAGTTCACGACTGCGCTTTCGGCCACATCGTTCATCGAAAATGCGGAAATCACTTTGCCGAAATCAATATCGCGGATAAACGCTCCGCCCTGCGCAGAATAGAGTTTGATCATTGTCCCGGATGCAGGCACCAAAGCAATGATTTTGTGTTTGTCGCTTATGAATGCAGATTTCACTCTGAATTCGGAGGGCACTTGGACATTCGCAGTTTCGACGGCCGTGTTCCGATCGAAGAATTTGATCTGATCCACAGAGGAAGCGGACAGGCCGCTATAAACAACAAATATTCGATTATTGTCGTCGAAATACCCGACGCCCTTCACGCTGATCGAAGGGAATGTGGTTGCGTTTGTAGTGATTTTGTACGTGAAGACTTTATTGTAGTTCGGAATGTCCCATTCAAATAATTCACCGGTATTCGCGGCAGTTAGCAAGTTTTTCGAATCAGACGAAAAGGCCAGTTTATTTATGCCGGCTTTCTTTTGGCTCAGGTATGTGCTTCTGGTCGTCTCGGTTATCTGTCGTACGCGGATTTTAGCAGTATTGGTAATTCTATCGGGAACTGTCCAAATATATGTGGTAGTGTCCCTGACGACGTCGATTTGGCTCCATGAGGCTCCATCGTTGTACGACACATCAATATAAATCGCCCTCATCGGATCGTAATCGGCCCATTTAATCGTAACTTCTTGGCAGGGCGAGAAGTGTTCCCCAGCCTTTGGATAGAGCAACCGGATATTGGAATCGTCAGCGGCCTGTTCGTTATTGACGACGATTTGAACTGTTTCCTTGCGTCCGCCGGCGTAATATACAGTCAGCACGGCATGGTTGCATTTGTTGTCCTTCGCGGTGTACCAAACCCGCAGAGGAGTGATTTCCACGTAGCGAATTTTGGTAGGAGTAATAATTTCGGAGGAGTCGAACCACGTTACACGGAAGTCGGGATTGTCGATTCGGATGGAATCTATCGTCGTCTTGTACAGGAAGCCCTCGGGCGTCATCGAGCATGAATATGCAATCATATTTTGAACAACGTTGGACGTTGTCCCGGAGCTCACCACTCCCATATAGAGGAAGCCGCTTTCGATTTCGTCGGAGCCTTTCGTAACGTAGAGCCGAACGCGCGAGGCGATTGTGTCAGTTGCTGTAATCGTCCGAGAGATGACTGACCCGCCGAAATTGATATACAGACCCAAATCGTAGATTCGTGAGTTGTTGTATGCGAATCCGGCAGACCGATTGTTCCAGCGGACAGTCTGCCAACCGGAAGCGTCAGGCGCCGTAACCTCGAATGGCTTGGCGGGCAGCGTATTGTCCACAAGAGTAATGTTCTCGGGGGCCAGAGCCACGTAGCTACTATTGTTCTTCAGCCTTAGCACCGTTTCGCAAATTGGATAATCTCCATAGCGGACGTGAATAGGGTTCCCGTCAACAGTTTTGAACTCCCTCACTTCCAGGCCAAGCGCCGGAGCGCCCCAAAGCGCTGAACCAAGCGGGGCAAAAGCCATAAACATTACGATAAGAAACAATTCAATGTGCCGAAAGGAGGGATTTATTTGCCTCATACTCCATTATTCCAATTCTTCAAAAACAAAGTAACTTAACACTAAAAACTTTCGCCACGAGCGAAAGATAATTGTTAGACTCTTTATACATATAAAAAGTTACACAAAATTTCCACAACTTGCGGATTTTGCAAAACTTTTTCGGAGCCAATAACGCTTTGTGTGTAATCTCAAGAATTACGTCTCGCGCCTAAAATTTCTAACCACCCCAGGAACCCATTGCTACGCAAATGATTTCTTCCCCCTGCTTGCCAAGGAGGGGACAAAAGGGGAGGTTTTTTTCAAATGACTCGCCCCACCTTAATCGATATAAAACCATCATTTCAGAAATGTACGACTATATCCGAAAAGCGCCCGACACGAAATCAGGCGCTTCTCTGTAGTTGCATTCTCCCGGCGGCCTATTCGCCATCGATGGAAGCAAAATCAATAATTTGCTGACACAAATCGGGGAATTCGATGCCCACCTCGCGGGCGGCCTTGGGCACGAGGCTTGTCGAGGTCATGCCCGGAAGCGTGTTCATCTCGAGGAGGAACAGCGCGCCGTCGTCGTTCATGCGGATGTCTGCCCTGCCGCAACCTTGGCAACCCAATGCCATGTATGCAGACAAGGAAATGCTTTGAGCGAAATCGGCAATATCTTCGCTGAGTTCTGCCGGGCAGACGTATTCGGTGCGCCCGGAAGTATATTTGTTTGTATAGTCGTAAAATCCTTCGTGGGGAATGATCTCGATAACCGGCAGTGCGGCATCTCCGAGCACGCTGACAGTCAGCTCGCGGCCTTCGATGTATTGCTCGACGATGATCAGGTTAGAGAACTGCGAAGCGTCTTTCACGGCTTCGTGAATCTTGTCGATGTCGCCATCGCTGATGATATGGACGCCGATTGCGGAGCCTTGTTTGTTTGGCTTAACGACTAATTTGCTTCCCAATTCCTTGCGGAGCATTGCAAAAAGCTCGCGATTGTCGTAATCCTCGGGCATGATCGTGGCCCATGGCGGCGTGGGAAGGCCTGCGGCAGCGAAAAGCATTTTCGAAGCGTTTTTGTCGATCGAAAGCGAGCTTGCCTTGACGCCGCTGCCTGTGTATTTGACGCCGCGCAATTCGAGCAAGGACTGAATTCGGCCGTCTTCGCCGTAAGTGCCGTGCAAATTGATGAATGCCGTTTCGATGTTGTCGAAAATGGGATGGTTCACACAATCGATCATTACTTTGGGTTTCAAATGGGCCAACACATCGGGCGCAATCAAATCTACATCGGAAGCGATTTGTTGCTCGCCCTTCTCTATCTCGGCTCCGAATGCCGGATCGACTGGCGTTACGTTGTGCCCCAACGAACGAAGGGCCTGGACAACTGATTTTGCGCCGGAAATCGACACTGCGCGCTCGGCAGACAATCCGCCGAAGATTACTGCTATATTCATATTTCTCATCTATTTGTGAAAAAACTATTTTTTCTTTCAATTAAACTGATTCCTAAACGAGCCAAGCCTACGATTTCTTCGATGCTTGGTACTCGTCGTAGAGTTTCCGAAGGTACTTGACGTCTTCCCATACCGAACGTTTCCATTCGGGGTTCCGCAGCAAAGCAGCCGGATGGTAGGTTACGAGCATTTGGATGCCGTGGTAGTCCATGAGCTGGCCGCGAGTGGAGGCCATTGCGTGTTTCTTTTTCAGCAAAGTATCGACGGCCGTCAGCCCAAGCGCCAGAATGAACTTTGGTTTGATCAGTTCAATCTGTTTCTTCAGGTATGGCTCGCAAGCGTCCACTTCGGGCACCAATGGCCTACGGTTGGCCGGTGGGCGGCATTTGATAATATTGCAAATGAAGACCTCGTCGCGGCTGAAATTCACCGATTCGAGTATCTTGGTCAGCAATTGCCCGGCACGCCCTACGAATGGGGCGCCCTGCTCGTCTTCGTCGGCTCCTGGTGCCTCGCCGATAACGACGAGGTCTGCATCGGGATTGCCTGTCCCGAAAACGAAATTCTTCCGTGTGTCGCCCAGCTGGCAGTTGTGGCAATTGCAAATCAATTCATTGAGTTCGGCCAGCGTTTCGGCCTTGTCCCACGTTTCGCGTGGGATGATATTTCTTTGTTCGTTCATTATTGGTTTTGTTTCATTTTCAGTATTCACTTCATCGACGAGTGCCGCGGCCTCGGGAGCTTTCGGAGATTCTTGAGCTTCGGGAACTGATACCGACCTTTCCTCAATGGAAACGGGCTTCGCCTCAACTGCCGGAGTGGCCTCAGCGGCAACCGTTACTTCCGGGGCTTGCTTCTCGGTCGAGGATTCGGAAGCCACAGACGGAGCAGGGCTATTTGAGTCCAAGGCCTCCGCTTCGGGTTGCTTTTCCACGAAAAAAGTCTTCCCCATGGCTATTCGTTGCCAAAGGAAGTATTCCTCAATCCGCAAAACCAGAGAATCCAAATCCATAATTGAGCATCCGATCGGACGATTATCTAAACTATCAACAGTATGGCAGTCCATACTCCCCCACCAGAGCGGAAATGTATATGCAAAAACTCAGAATAAATCATTTGCATACACAAATCACTTTTTACAAAAATAATGTTTTTTTCGGAATACTATCGATATTGGCCAATCAAAAGTTAATTATAAGTTGTAAGAAACTTGAAAAGTTGTTAATTTTAGTTTTTTAAAATTGACAAAATTCAAGCAAAACAGGAATGAACGCGAAAACACAAATCAGCTACACTCAGGAGATATACCGCAAATCGATACATTTAATGAGTTTATCGATTCCGATATGCAATATGTTTCTTTCGCGCGACCTGATGCTTTCCATTCTCCTTCCAATAACTCTTCTGACGATAGTCATCGATTTGCTGTCGCGAAGGTACGATTCCGTGCGGAATCTGCTTTTTTCATTTTTTGGCCAGATGCTGCGCGAACACGAATCCAAGAAAAAAATAGGACTGAACGGAGCCTCCTGGGTTCTGTTTTCGGCCTGCCTATGCGTGGCCGTATTCCCGAGGTTGGCCACGACAGCCGGCTTTGCCGTCCTCATCGTATCGGACATCTGCGCGGCTCTGATCGGCCGTCGCTACGGCACAATCAAATTCTGGGGCAAATCATTGGAGGGATCTTTGGCTTTCTTCATTTCGGCCTATGCCGTAATTGCAATAATTGCCATACTGACAGCCTCGCCGTGGACTTTCGGCCTTGTCGGAATGATCGCCGCCGTGGTTGGCACTATCGCCGAAGCCTCTTCAAATGTGCTAAAACTTAATGACAACATAGCGATACCCGTCAGTATGGGAATCGTTATCTGGGTCGGAAACATCATTGTAACCGCCATGTCATACCCACCATTTCTATAATCCAAGAGAGATTTGGATTGGAGCACATTCCCATAGAAACAATAAACGACTGAAATACAATAGGATAAATGGGGACTACCATTCGAAATGGTAGTACGACTTTCTTGAGCGATTTCCCCGCCTCGCGAGACGGGATTATTCACGTTCAACCCTTCGGGTTTGGTTTTATATCGCTACATTGTCTTCCTGAGATTCAATCATTATAATCAGACGAATCAAATTAATCACAGTTCAGACAATTTGCGGCAATAACCTTCCGAAGGATTATGTAAGTAATTGATTCATAATTGGATAGGGTCGTACTACCATTACAAATGGTAGTACGACTTTCAACGTCAATCCCCGGGCGGGTTTGGAACCCGCCCATACAAAGCATTTCGTTAAAAATCAATCATCTCATCTTCACATC
>CAZSWR010000019.1:25827-42810 GCA_964610885.1 uncultured Hyphomicrobiales bacterium
GGAACCCGCCCATACAAAGCATTTCGTTAAAAATCAATCATCTCATCTTCACATCTTCTCATCTTCTCATCAGCTCATCTTCAAATCATCTCATCTTCTCATCAGCACATAAACTAATCTTTTAACGGGGTTAAAACCCGCCCATACACTAAAAAACGAAGTAGATACAATATTTTGCTTTATAATACTTATATTTATTTATTGAATATTGATAATAAGAAGCAAGTGATATGAAAACGATTGCAATTAGCATTCCAACTGATTTAACAACCAAGTGGCAGGAAATCACTGAAATTCTATCCGACATTTCTAATGCGGAATCTGCTCTGATTGTCCAATCGGGAATACCTTTTTTAGAAATAATTAACTCCTCTTCGAACAAATGGATATTTCTTCGTTGCGGGGAGAAACTCACTTCAGACCCCGGGTTCCTGATCGAACAGATGGTCGCGACAAACGATTCTGTCGAGGTTCGCTCGGGCGAGGGCCATCCTTGGCGCCAAACCGATATTGCGAAACGTGGCTTTGCCTCGATTCTTGGGTATCCTCTGCATTATCCCGACGGCTCGGTGTTCGGAGCAATAATCCTGTTGGGCAATTCCTCGACGGAGTTCACCGACAAGGTCAAACGCTTGCTCGTCCAATTTCGGAATAGCATCGAGTCCGATCTTTCCATTATTTTCTACGAAGAACTGATTCAGGAGAATGACCGGCTGTTCCGCGAGGAGATATACTCGGCCAAGAAGCAGATAATCCGAGTGAAGCGCGAGGAGCATAGGCTCAAAAACTACTTGGAATTAATGGAAAAACAGAACAAATCCATACTCGACTATGTGGATTCAATAATTTTTATGATCGATCCGGTCGGCAATTTCAAGTTAGTCAATAAAATGGCTTGCGACGTTTTTGAATACTCCGAAGAGGAGCTGTTCGGACAGAATTTCTTCAGCCTATTGGTGGACGACCAAGATTTGGAAACCGCGACCAAGGCGATCAACGAATTTATTAACCATCCGGACGCAATTGTTACCGAGCGCGAAGTCTGCATCGTTACGAAGAGTAGTTATAAAAAGAGCCTGCTCCTTTCGGCGAACCTGCTGCATAACCTTAAGGGCGAGCTGGTTAGTATCATTCTCACCGGCTCGGACGTTACGATGAAGCAATCCGCAGACCGCGAGCTAATCCTGGACGAAGCCCGTTTGGAAAGCCTTATCAGGATATTCGAGATGGAAAACGCTGCGCCAGACGAATTGCTGAACAAGGCATTGGAATTCTCGATTGAACTGACGCAAAGCAAGATTGGATATATCATGCAGTACGACGAGGCAACGAAAGTATTCAAACTGATTGCTTGGTCGAAAGAAGTTATACGCGAATGTAGGATTGTCGATAAGCCTTTGTACTACAAACTCGATGAAACCGGACTCTGGGGCGAATCAATCCGCCAGAGGAAACCGATTATCACGAATGACTATTCGCAAGAAAGCCCATACAAAAAGGGCTACCCCAACGGCCACGTGGCGATTGAGAGGTTGCTGAGCGCTCCAGTCTTCGACCACGACCGAATTGTGGCCACTATTGGCGTCGGCAATAAGCGCACTGACTACACCGAATCGGACCTACGGCAGGTTCAATTGCTGCTGAATACAACGTGGAAACTCTACCTGAAGAGAGTCTCCGAGAATGCCTTTCGCGAGAATGAGCGCGTAATGAATTCGCTTTTGGATTCGTCCCCGATCGGAATCGGAATAATAGAAAACGAAAAATTTACTTATGTCAATACCGAATTTGCAAAGATTTACGGCTACGAAAAGGTTGCGTCCATCGTAGGTCTGAATCTCATGGATTTGACTCCCGAAATTGTGAGAGACGAAGTCAAGACATTGTACAGCAATGTCTTAAATAGCAGCAACAGCGAAAGAAGCATAAAAATATACGGGCAGAAACGAAACGGTACGTCTTTCCCGATCGAGGTCTCGTATTCGGTGCTCATGACAGGTAATTCGTTCCGTATCATTGTTTTCGTCCAAGACATAAGCGAACGCGAAATTAGCACCATGCTGCTGAAGAAAAGCGAGGAGAAATACAGAGCACTAACGGCACAGCTGCCCTTGGGAATCTACCAAACGGGCATCGATGGCAAGATTATTTACGTGAACCCGGCGATCATTGATATGCTCGGCTACAAGGATTTGAGCGAGCTGATGGCCGTAAATGCAAAGGAAATGTACTTCGAGCCGCGCGTTCGGGAGGAGTATATCAACCAGCTATACCATCTGGGCGTTTATTACCAAACCGAACACCTGATGAAGCGCAAGGATGGGACATACATCTGGGTGAAGGATGTGTCTCGGGTGGCTACCGATAAGTTCGGTGAGGACTTCATCGAAGGCATAATGGAAAATATTACCGAGAGGAAAGACACCGAAGAGGCGCTCGTGGCCGCCAAGGAAAAGGCAGAATATCTTAGCAAACTGAAAAGTAACTTCTTGGCAAACATAAGCCATGAATTGCGCACTCCGCTGAACGGCATTATCGGATTTGCAGAGTTATTGAAAAACGATTCGCCGGACGAAACAACTGCCGAATACTCAGACGCAATCTACCAAAGTGGCCGGCGGCTGCGCGAAACCTTGAACCTGATACTGGACCTGTCGCGCTTGGAATCCGACAAAATGGAAATCGATTGGGAACTGACGCCGCTTGCTTTGATCGTTCGGGAGGAAATCGAAGGATTCTCGTCTCAAATTAAAGAAAAAGGCCTAACGCTTAACACACGATTCGCAGAAAACATTGGCGTCAAGGTTGACTTTAAAATTGCCACAAGCATATTCAGCGCGCTGATGAGCAATGCAGTGAAGTTCACAATTAGCGGCGGGATCGAGGTGCGCACCGGCAAAACTGTGAAAGGCGATAAACTAATGTCGTTCCTGCGCGTCGAGGACACAGGCATTGGAATTCCGCCAGAGAAAACAGCTCTGATATTTGAGGCATTTCGCCAGGCCTCCGAAGGCATTAGCCGCAGCTTCGAGGGCGCCGGGCTGGGGCTGACCGTTTCGCAAAAGTACGCCGAATTGATGGGCGGCTTCATCGAGGTGGAAAGCACTGTGGGGAAAGGGACGACATTCACTTTGTTTCTACCCTTTTTTGATGTGCCATCGGACGAAGACGCCGGATATGCAGACAGGCTTTTCGAGCATGCTCCGCCAGCCGAGCAGCCCACCGAGCCGCAGAAGATACACCTTCTCGTCGTCGAGGACGAAAAATTCTCGCAATTACTTATACGAAAGCTACTATCGGGATTTGGTACAATTGATATTACTTCCGAAGGCACGGCAGCCGTGGAGATGGCACGAAACACTATGTACGAAATAATATTCATGGATATCAACCTGGGGGCGGGGATCGACGGCATCGAAGCAACTGCCCAAATAAGGCAAATCGAGGGATACAAAAACACTCCGATTGTGGCGCTAACCGCGTATGCTACCGACGCTGACCGCCGGGAATTCCTACAGAAGGGGTGTTCGCATTTTCTGGCTAAGCCATTTGAAAAAAGTGAATTGTTGAGCCTCGTAAACAGCCTTCTGGGGATTAATTAATGCAAAGCCAGAGAACAAAAATACTTGCCGTCGATGATAACTCGATGAACCTGAAGATGATGGCGGCAGTCATTCGCGAACCAGGAAGGGAAATCTTTACGGCAAGCGGTGGCTACGAAGCTTTGGACATACTCAAGGACAATCCGGACATTGCGCTCGTCCTTATGGACATTCAAATGCCGGTTATTGGCGGCTTCGAAACGGTGGAGCTAATCAAAAAAGAGCCGAAATTGGCCCAAATACCGATTATTTTCATCTCCGGTATCTACAACAAAGAGGAATTCATCGAGCATGGCTATGCACTCGGCGCCTACGAGTTCATGCTGAAGCCATTTGAGACATACCTGCTCAAAAACAAAGTCAATATTTTCGTCAAGCTCTACCAGCAGCAGTGCTTCATCGAAAAGAAACTTGCCGAAACCGCACTGCTATCCGAACTGAACAAACTAATGATAGTTTGCGACGAGCCTGATCGGATCATTACATCCGTTTGCGATTCGCTTTTCCAAATGGAAAAAATCGATTCGGTATTTGCTTTTTCCACCAAACACGTGGACGGCAAACTTGAAATCGAAGAGATTATGTCTTTGGGCGAAGACACAATTGAATGCAATTCGCTCCAAGGAATGGATTGCATGGCTCGGACAGGCTGCCCGATCGTTACGGCCGTCGATACCAAAACTGTGGTGGTCGAAACCGACTTGCAGAATTGCCTCGATTGCCCCCAGAAATGCGTAAGGGCGGAGAAGTCATCATTAGTTGCCATTCCGCTTGTGTCCGAGAATTCAACAATTGTGCTGTCTCTATTCACCAAAAAGGGGGCAGTTATTACAGACGAAGATGTTCAGTTCTTCAATTTGCTTGTCGATTCGCTCGTTTTCGGGCTGAGTGCCGTGAACCTAAAGGTGGACCATGCGCGTGCGAAACTTGCTTTGCAAATGGAGAAAGAGGAATTGCGAATATCTGTCGATAGCCTTGGCGAGGGCGTCATAAGGGTGGATTCGGAAGGCAGGATCAACATGATGAACCGCGCTGCAAAAGAAATCCTCGACTTCTCTCCTTCATCGGAATACTCCGGCGATTACATTTTTAATGTATGCAACGTCATCGGGCGCGACAATTCCATCCGGCTATTCAATCCAATTGATTGGTTGCATACACAAAACGAAAAAACATTTTCAAGCAAGCAAATCACGATTGAAACAAAAAAAGAAAAAAGGAAAATCCTGCGGGTTGTGGTCTCCGAAATCAAGGACCAGAGCGGTATTTATCACGGGATTATCCTTGTCCTCCGTGACGTAACCGAGGAGTTGCGCGTCGAGCAGCAAAAGGCCCTCTCGCAGAAGTTGGAGTCCATCGGTTCGCTTGCTGCCGGAATCGCCCACGAAATCAATACTCCGATGCAATTCATCGGGGACAACGAAACATTCCTAAAGGACAGTTTCCAAGCGCTTATGACGTTCCTGACGGACCTCAAATCAATGTATAAATACGCGCTCCCGGCCGATCTGCAAGACAATGTCCGCGAAAGCATCGATGCGCTCGAATTGCAACACGATATGGAATACATTGGGAATCAAATCCCAATCGCCATCGACCGCAGTCTGTTCGGAATATCGAGAGTGAACAAAATAATCACTTCGCTCCGTAACTTTTCGCATTCGTCCAATCGCGAAAAGGCTCCCAGCAATATCAATAAAGCTATCGAAGATACAATTATTATTTCCACGAACGAATGGAAATACGTTGCAACTATGAATACAGACCTCGATGCGAGTATTCCACTGGTAACTTGCGCCATCGACGAAATAAACCAAGTCATTATCAACATGATTATCAACGCGACCCATACGATCAAGGACAAAATCGAAACCGGCGAATTCAGGCTCGGGAGAATAGATATTTCGACCAATACCTCCGAAAACGAAATCGAGATCACAATTACAGATAACGGGATGGGAATCCCACAGGAATATACAGAAAAAATCTTTGATCCGTTCTTCACCACCAAAGAGGTTGGTCGAGGCACCGGCCAGGGCCTTGCAATTGCCCACGACATTATCAGTAAGCACAATGGGCGAATCACTTTCGAAACCGAGAAAGGCGTCGGCACATCATTCCACGTATTTCTGCCAATCGGTTAGTCTTGAATTGTTTAACACTAAAATCAGAATTGAATGAAACCTAAAATTTTATTAGTCGATGACGAAATGGATGTCCTGATGGCCTATGGCCGGAATCTTCGCAGCAAATTCGATATCACGACCGCCGATTCCGGCGAAAATGCCGTTAGGATTCTCCGCTCAGACAACTCGTTTGCCGCGATCGTTACGGATTTCAATATGCCCGCTATGAATGGTGTCGAATTGCTCCAGCATGCCCGAGAGATCACTCCCGACACCACTCGGATTCTGATTACAGGCTATGCGGACCTGAACACGTCCATCAATGCTGTCAACCAAGGCAATGTGTACCGTTTCCTGACGAAGCCCATCCCAACGGCAGACCTGATTCGCAACATCGAGGAGGCCGTGGAATACAATAGATTGTTGAATGCCGAAAAGGAATTGCTCGACAAGACACTGAAGGGAACAATTCGCGCCTTGGCCGATATTCTGGCCTTCACGAATCCGACAATCTTCAAGCAGAAACGCGACGAGTTGAAGCTCGCCCGGAAAACTGCCGAATACCTTGGGATAAAGAATCTTTGGGAAATTGAAATTGCGCTAATGCTGGCGCCGATTGGGGCCGTGGCCGTTCCGGACACCGTCATGGAGAAAAAACTCAGCGGGAAAATACTTAGCGAAAGCGAAGCTCAAATCTATAATTCCATCCCAACCGTTGGTAGTTCCATTATTTCTAAGATTCCAAGGTTGGAGAAAGTGTCTCAAATAGTCATGTACCAATTCCACGATTTCCCTTCAGAAACCGACAACAAGATCCAAGATCAAGAATTTGATATTCGCACGCTGGCCAATCTTATTCGATCGGTGAACGAAATCACAGCACTACTCCGCAAGAATACTCCGCCGATCGACGCACTGCATTTGCTTCAGGAGAGTAAATCTTTTTCGCCGGATGTGCTGCGTGCGCTCGAGAAAGCTGTCATCGACCTGAAGAACGAAGTCTTTGTGGCATCTGCTTCCGACAAATTAAAGAAAAGCTATGCTCAAGGAGACAGCGCACCTGCGCCCGCCGGAGTGCCATTCCAATGCAATATTTCAGAACTACAAAGCGGGTGGATACTCCTCGAGCCGATTAAAGACTTCACCGGCAAAGTGATTCTGAACAAAGGCTACGAAATCACCGACATTATCAAACAAAAACTAATTAACCTTACGCGCGTTACGATGATTAGCGAACCAATCAAGGTGTATATTGTCAAATAGTTGCGATTAAACTCTTTGCAAAAAAGACATTCAATTCAAAATTGGATATAATTATGAAAAATACCGAATTTGTAATAGCATCTCTTAAAAAACTCATTCCACAGAGCAAAGAGGACTTCTTTGTCCCGGGTATCTTTTCGGGCAAACACGGCAAACAGCTGCAAGTGAATCCTGCAAAGTATTATTCGGAACGAATTCAGGAATTGTTCGACCTGGGGGCGACTCTCGGCGCCCCACCATCGAAGCCGAACCTCAATTCTGCGGTTATTTATAACGTCTTTCTTCGCTATTCGCTTGCCTATTCAGAATCGGGAAATGCGAACCTGCTGGAGCCGACCCCTTCAGGCTTTCGCCGCACCGGGACATTCCTGAAGCTGATTGCGGCGCTTCCTTTCCTTCATTCCTTGGGCATAAACACAATATATCTGCTGCCAATCACTTCGACCGGCAAGACGAACAGAAAGGGAAACCTCGGCTCGCCATATTCGATCAGGAACCCGTACAAACTCGATTCGCTCCTGGCCGAACCCGTCCTCGGGCTTAGCGCAGAAACGGAATTCAAAGCTTTTATGGAGTGCGCGCATTCGATCGGTATTCGAGTGATTCTCGAATTCGTGTTCCGCACTGCCTCGCTGGACAGCGATTGGGCCACCGAGCATCCCGATTGGTTCTACTGGATACGCGACGACGCCGAAAACCGCGAACCCGGCTCGGATGACGAAACGAAATATGGCAATCCAGTATTTTCGCCCGACGAACTCGAGGCCATCAAAGCTAAGGTCGAAGCAGCTGACTTCAAAAAACTGCCGACTCCGCACGACGAGTATAAAGAGCTTTTCGCCGACCCACCGAAACAAATGGAACGCTCCGAAGATGGCGTAATCGGCTTCGGGCCTTCGGGCGAAAGGCTGCGCATCCCGTTCGCATTCGCCGATTGGCCGCCGGACGACGTGCAGCCGCCCTGGAGCGACGTAACATATCTGCGGCTCTATGACCACCCTCGGTTCAATTACATAGCATACAATACCATTCGTATGTATGACTACTCGCTGGCCCAGCCCGCTAACCGTATCAAAGACATCTGGGAAACCATTTCGGACGTAATTCCGTTCTACATCAAGCAATACGATATCGATGGTATCATGCTGGACATGGGCCACGCATTGCCGCTTCCACTGCGGCGCGAAATCGTAAAGAAAGCCAAAAAAGTCAAGAAGGACTTCATCTTTTGGGAGGAGAACTTTTCCCTCTCGGAGCATTCGGCCGAGGAGGGCTATTCGGCAGTTGTTGGCTATTTGCCTTTCGATTTGCATATTTGGTGGAAGGTGCACCATATAATTGAAATGCTGTCCAAAAAAGGTTCGCCAATTGCATTCTTCGGCACCGGCGAGAACCACAACACACCGCGGACTGCCTCGCGGCCCGGTGGCGTGGCCTTTGCACGATTCGCATTCGTGATTGGGGCACTGTTGCCATCGCTACCGTTTGTCCACTCCGGCGTGGAGATTTTCGAGAAGAGTCCAATCAACACAGGCCTTGGGTTCACTAACGAAGAAATCGAACAATGGCCCAGCGAGACACTACCGCTTTTCTCTGCCGGTAGCATGAACTGGGACTCTGCGGACACAATGGACGAAACCATCGTGAAAACTTTGGCCGTACGCCGCCGCAATTTCGTTATCGAAGAAAACTTCCTGCCCGAAACGATTATTCCGCTCGAAACGGAAAACGAATTTGTCGTCGCATTCCTCCGCAAGTTCTCAAACGGGAAAAAAGTTCTGTTCGCCGCATCGATGGCAGAAAACGAAGCCGAGGCCAGAATCCACATAAATCTCGATCTCAAGAAAATTAGTGATAGCCTGACAGGAAAAGAATTCGTAATTTTGAATTCTGTATTGGCCCACAATTTTTGTAGTTGGGAGTTCATTGTGGCCGAGATATAACGAATGAAGAAATGCGTAAAAGAAATATAATCCTGAATATAGCTCTGCTTTTATTGCTGCTGGGCGCAAATGTCCAAGTGTCCCGCTCCGAAGAAATCGTCGATTCGTTGCTGACTCGGCAGATAAATTCGATTCAAAAGGTGGCCAACTGGCTGATTGCCTACGACCGCATCGCTTGGGCAAGCTCCGACATGCTGATGTCTGCCAACCCCGAAGAAAAATCTCGCATGGGCCGCGAGTGGTTCTGCTATTCGGACACGAACCACGCCTGGCACGCAGTCTATGGCAAATATGAAGAGAGCGGCTACGGAATTGCAGTGCATTACGTTACAAATATTATTACCGGCAGGTTGGAAAAAACTTCCGTCAGCCCGGACTTAGTACTCACCCTCGGGTTGGCTCGCGCAATCAATTCGGCATACAAACAATTGGAAGCCGATTCCGCCAACTCGCGAATTCGATATAACCACTACGTGAAGAAGGACGACGATGGGAAATTCCTCGTCTGGATATTCCCCGGAACGCAACGCGACGGCTCAATTTCCTACGGAAAAGAGTATCATTACAAATTCGACAACGATTGCAAGACTCTTCTTTCGAAAAACATCGTAAATAAGACTCTTATGGGCGCCAATCCCAATCCCCAATTGCCCCTGACTATGGATTACTCCGACTTGGAGGCCCCGACGCTCGGTGCGGTTTTCTTCGCATCGAACTATGCGAAACTGTTCAGCGATGTCTATATCAAAACCAAGTACCACCTGCACACTCTTCGCGACGGGACTTGGAAAAGCGTCCGCACTGCCGAATAGCCCCGGATACTTTCTGGCTTTATATTTGCTGTATTAATCGATTGCGCAAGCTGTATGGCTTGTGCTTGAATATTGGTTATTATTAAGCACGAATTGATTACTCTTGCAGGGAAGCAGGGCTAAATATGAGCATATCAAACAATACGGCAAAAGACGGAAAATACGTAAATATCACGATGACCACGTACAATCGTCTCGATTTTACTCGCCAATCCATCGATTCAATTCATAGAAACAACGGCTATCCATTCACATTAACTGTGTTCGACAACGGCTCCACGGACGGCACTCGCCAGTTTTTGGAATCCGAACTCCTGGCCGGAAGGATTGATAGGCTCTTCACCGCCCAAGAAAACCACGGAGTGGCAAAGGCGGCCAACGTCGGTATGTATGCTGACCAAACGGCCGAGTATTATTTGAAAATTGATAATGATATAGTTATACAGAAGCCGAATTGGCTGCGAGACATGGTGGCCGTTGCCGATAAATTTCCCCAGATCGGCGCCCTTGCCTATAATTTCGAGCAGGCGAGCTACCCGATTCGCGATTTCGCCGGGACGCCGCTTCGCATCAAACCCGAAGGAAATATTGGTGGCGCTTGCATCCTGCTGCCGCGCCGCACAATCGAGCTGCTTGGCGCATGGAACGAAGACTTTGGGCTGTACGGCGAGGAAGACCCCGACTATTGTTACCGGCTGACGAAGGCCGGGCTGATCTTTGCGTACATGGAGGACGAAAACGTAGGGCTGCACTTGCCCTCGGGCCGTGCCGCCACAATCGACCCGCAAACGCTCGAGGCTCGGGACGAAATGGAAGACTCCTTGCACCGCGACTATCGCGTCTGGAAAGACGGCCAACGCCGCCAAAACGTCCAATCGGGAGCGTTCCACCGGACTATGCTGGCCTACGACACCGGACAGCGCCCGATAAAATTCGATTCGGAATTCGCCAAAGACTATATAGCTGCCAATCCCGGAATGGCTACGGTTGTTCCGGCGGCGCCAAATAGAAAATCTGTCGATATAGTAATTCCTGTCTATAATAAACTGGATTTGACCCGTGCTTGCTTGGACGCTGTCGGAAAGACAATGCCGAAGGATGTGGACGTTACAGTCTTCGTTGTCGATAACGGCTCAACGGACGGAACAAGAGAGTTCCTGGAACGGGCAGCGGCTGCGGACAGTTGGCTGAGAATCATTCGCAACGAAACCAATCTGGGATTCGCCCACGCCACGAACCAAGGCATCGCCGCGGGCAGCTCCGAATTTGTTTTAATGCTCAATAACGATACCGTGCCGCTCGGCAACTGGCTTGGCGAAATGCTCGCCGAAGCCGCAGCCGACGAGAAAATCGGTATCGTCGGTGCGCTTTTGCTCTATCCCGATGGAGTAACCATCCAGCACGCCGGAGTGGATATCGCCGAATTCGATGGCAAACTGATGCCATTCCACAGGGACAAACTAAGGAAGTTCAAATACGTCCCCGAAGCCCGCCAATCCCGAGACTGCCCGATGGTAACGGCCGCCTGCCTTTTGGCTCGGCGCAGCATGATCGACGAAATTGGCGCGTTGGACGAAGCGTTCATCAACAGCTACGAAGACGTGGATTTCAATTTCCGCGCTGCCCAATCGGGCTACCGGATTCGGTATTGCGCGTCCGCTACTGTGATCCATCACGAATCGGTTTCCGCGAACCGCCACGACCACGACCGCGAGAACATGGAACTGATGAACAGCCGTTGGCGGGGAACCGTCCGCCCCGACCCCACAGCGCTTCCACGCCTATTCGAGATGTGGTACCACGAGGAATTGGCGAAGAACCCAAACGATTTGCGACACAGAAAACTATTGAAAGACTTGCAATACTCGCTCGGGCGCTCCGATGATGAAATCGGTGAATTCGACAGAAAAGACAAGCCGATCCCGGCCGAACACGAACGCATTACGGACAAGGAGAAATTGGCCGAAATCCGAAGGAAAGTCCTCGCAAAGTGCGACGATTCCCAAAGCGAAGTGGACATCTCGATCATCGTACCTGTCCATAATAATTTGGAATTTACTCAAAAGTGTATTAAATCGGTTTGCGACCGAACCCGATCGAAATTTGAAATCATTGTGGTGGACAATGCCTCCACGGACGGAACGCCTGAGTACCTCTGCGCCGAACAAGTCATCCGTGGCAACATCCGAGTGATTACCAACAAAACAAACGAAAACTTTGCGCGAGCAAACAATTCGGCCGCCGCAATTGCCAACGGCAAATACATGGTTTTTATGAATAACGACATCGAGACTCTCGACGGATGGGACACAGCCCTCGTATCAGAGTTCGCGGCCGACAAACGAGTCGGAGTGCAGGGGGCAAAACTGCTGTATCCGAACGGGACTGTCCAACACGCCGGTATTGTCCGAGGCAATCTGGGCGCAGGGCGCGATGGGCATTTGCATATTTATCTGACAGCCTACGAGGACCTGCCCTGCGTGAACCAAAAGCGGGAAATGCCAATGGTAACCGGTGCGCTTCTGGCAATTCGCTCCGAACTATTCTCTGAAGTTGGCGGCTTCGATGAAAACTATGAATTCGGCCATGAAGACCTCGATTTGTGTTTGGCCACTGCCAAGCACGGCTACAAAGTGGTGTACAACCCCTCGATTTGTGCAATACATTACGAAGCCCAGACCAAACGGCTCGAAGGATTGGAGCGTTTCGAACGTTTCTCGGACGGATCGAATGAGAACCTCGACGCAAAGAACGAACGCTATTTCCGCACAAAATGGGCCGATTCGTTGGTCAACAATGCAGACGAATACTACTTCCGCGATGGTATGTTGGCGCTTGTGTCAGACGCCCAAGTCCGCAATTCGTTCCTGCTGCGCGTGCAAACTGTGATCAAAGCAATTGATGAATTGGCATCCACCGGCCGGCACGGCGCTGCTCAGGAACTGCACAAAGCGCTTTTCGGAAGGAATGCCGAAGAAATGAGCAACAATATTAACCGCGAACTTGCGCTGATTTCGATTCGTGCGCTCGATGCGGCCGAGGCAATCCTTGGGCGGAAGCCTGAATCGATCGAGGCCCCTAAACGGGAACCGGTGGCGAGAGCTGCTTTTGAACCCATTGCCCCAAGCGCCGAGCGGAAACCAAAAGTGCTGTTCACTATGTATGGCTGGGACGAAAGCGGCGGTGGAACCACCTTCCCGCGCTCAATCGCCCTCGAACTGGTTCGCCGTGGATACGAAGTGGCGGTCTTCTATGCCAATTTGCGCCAAGACGCCGCCGAAGCACCGTATTCGATCGCCAGGGACACTGTGGGTGGAGTGCAGCTCTTCGGGCTGTACAATCGTCCGGCAGTATTCATCGATCCTGACAATCCCGAGCGCGAAGTGTTCGACGGGATGGTAACGATGCGTTTCATCGAAGTGCTCGAAGAATTCGCGCCGGACGTCGTGCATTTCCACAATTTCCATGGGCTGACGCTCGCCCTTGCGGAAATCGTCTGGGAGCGCGGAATCCCATCGGCCTATACTCCGCATAATTATCATTTAATCGATCCAAATCTGTACATGTTCAATAGCGATTTGTCCCTCTGGCCCCGAGCTGATATGCTTGCTTGCTCCGAGGCGGTGGCCCGGAACCCGAAGAAACGAGGCTTCTACGAGGAAAGGCGCAACACCACGCTGGCAATGCTGAACGAATATTTTTCAGTAACGCTGGCCGTGTCTTCGCGCCAACGCGAATTGCTAATCGAGCACGGAGCCGAGCCGGACAAAATTGCCGTCCTGCACCAAGCCCACAGCATGACCGATAAGCTCTGGGCGTCAGCGAAATTGGCTGGCGAAGCAAATCGCCCGATCTCGCGGCCGATTCGATTTGGCTATATCGGCGGCGTGATGGCACAAAAGGGTGTCCATGCAATCGCAATTTGTGCGGCTGCATTCCCGGCGGCCCTGGCCGAGTTCCACATTTATGGCTTCTCCGGCGGGCAATACTTAGAGCAGCTCACGAGTTTCGACAAGCAAGGCCGATTAGTTTTCCACGGCGAATACAAACCCGAGGATATGGAACAAATCGCCTCGGAAATCGATGTGGCCATACTTCCGACTCTTTGGGAGGATTGCGCTCCACTGGTTTTGCTCGAACTCCGAGCCATGCGCCTTCCGGTGATTGCTTCGCGCATCGGCGGCGTGCCCGATTTCGTCGAGGAGGGTCATTCCGGTTGGTTGTATCAATACAATGACTTCCAGGAATTGATTCAAAAAATGTCATATTGCATCGAGAACCCCGGCGAAATCCAAAGAATGCGTGCTGCGCTCCGGCAGAACCATTCATTCGGAAGGTACATTGACCGCTTGACAGGCGTGTATTCAAAACTCTGGAAAAATGGGAAAATCGAGACAAAAGACGTGGAATTGCACGTGGACGAAACAGCTTTCGATTCAGAACCTGACAATGATGATCAGAAAGAGGTCCAGGAGGTTAGCCATTCGTATGTTGCATATTGGCAACGCGAGTTCGAAGGATTCATGCTCGAGCGCGGACTCGTGCTGAAAGGGTTCGGATTGCAAATCGAAGAATCCGGCCGATTGGAGTTCGCCCTGGAAGCCGAGGAAATCAAAAACGACGAAGAAAGCGATGACGACTACATCGAATCCGTTTTCGGAAATGAGTTAATTATTGAATCAACTGAAGTTGAGACACTGGAAGTTGACAAAGCAGAAATAATAGATAGCACTGAAATTATTGAAAATAATAAGGATCCTGAATCGACCATGGACGCAGATAAGAATTTGTTTGCCGGCTTTGATTTCTCCGAGCCGGAAGCGGCCAAAACCGCGCCGGAACCTGATTGCGAAAAAGAACTAAACGTCGTTTGGGAAGGTTCGCAGTTCGTTTATCATTCGCTCGCCCTGATCAACAGGGAGCAATGCTCCAACCTTATCGATTCGGGCGTGGTCGAGCTGACAATCGTCCCATACGAGCAGGACAATTTCTCGCCCATGGGCAATGCAAAATATGAACGATTGCTGGAATACGACATACGAACCAAAATCCAGCCTACCGAAGAAATTCGTTCGCTGCCATACGTTTGGATTCGCCACCAGTGGCCGCCGAAGAAAGACGAGCCGCGCGGAGCCAAATGGATTATCAACCAGCCATGGGAGTTCTCGCAGCTGCGCAAGGATTTCGTCGATCTGTTCAACCAAGCCGACGAAGTCTGGACGCCATCGAATTTCACAAAACAGGCAATGCTCGATTCCGGCGTCGCGTTCGACAAAGTGCATGTGATTCCAAACGGTATCGATCCGGCACTGTTCACGCCGAGCGGAAAGAGACTGAATATCCCAACCACCAAACGCTTCAAGATCCTTTACGTGGGCGGGACAATCTACCGCAAAGGAATTGATATACTTCTTACAGCGTATGCCAAGATGTTCACCCGAAAAGACGACGTTTGCCTCGTCATCAAAGACATGGGCGGCGAGACATTTTACAAGGGAATGACAGCCAAGGATTATATAAAACAAATGCAAGAAAATCCCGACGCGCCCGAGGTGTGCTATCTGGACGAAAACGTGAGCGAGCAGGAAATGGCCGCTCTTTACCGCGCCTGCGACATTTTCGCCAGCCCTTACCGCGGCGAAGGCTTTTCCCTGCCCACTCTGGAGGCAATGGCCAGCGGGCTGCCGGTCGTCGTTACGGCTGGCGGCGCCACGGACGATTTCGTTACCGATGAATGCGGCTGGCGGATACCTTCGACGAAAAAATCAGTTGGCGAAACTGTCGATGGATACGAAATGGCCGGGGAAACTTTCATGCTCGAACCCGACGGCGACGAACTCGGCAACGTGCTTAAAAATGCTTACCAAAGCCCTTCGGACTTGGTCATCAAAGGTATTCGAGCTGCACGCATTGCCCGCACGCAGTGGACTTGGCGCCGCGCCACAATGAAAGTGCTCGAAAGGCTCGACGCGCTCTATGCAAAGAACATGGCAGAAAAGGCTGCATCAAGGCTCTCGGGTGTCGAGGACGGGCCGATAGTGCTCGACAAGGCCGAAGACGCTTTCTACGAACGGAATTATCGATTGGCCGCCCAGCTGTACCAAGAGGCAATCGACACCGAGGAATTGACCACAAAATACCACTGCCATGCAATTTCGCGGTTGGCGATGATAAGTTTGCAGAAAGGCAACCTCTCGGCAGCCGAAGAATTAGCGCGCCAAGCCATCGCCATCAATCCCATTTGCCCGGACCCGAACTATTTGATAGCAAAGATACATTCCGAAAGGAAGGAATGGCCCGAATCGCTCGACGCATTCAGCGAATTGATGAACCAATGGCCATCGAAAAAATTCAATACAACGATCGGAATTGCCCTCGACGACTTGCTCTCGGGCACTGCCGAAGGCGTCTTCTTCACGGGCGATGAAGAGAATGCCTTCAAACTTTTCAGCGAGGCTTTGCGCCAAAACCCGAACAATGCCGAAGCCTGCCTCGGCACGGCAAGGTGTTTCTCCGTCGGTGGCGACGAAGCATCGGCCCGCAACATGGTCGATTGGGCGCTAAAGCTGCAACCGGACTACACCGAAGCGCGAGACTTCCTCGCGGAGCTTGACGGCCGCGGGAATCTGTTTTCGGGAATGTAGCGTGTGATGATATGATGATAATAGTTGCAAGTAAAAAGGTAAAAGTAGCAAGTCAACTACATTTAGGTGGCTGTTGATAAAGTATAGATCAGTCATCCCACGGGTTAACCCGTGGGTTCGATACAAGCCATATCTCCAATATTATCAATGTATTTGCACATAACGTTCTTTAGCCCCCTTAGAAAAAGGAGGTTGGGGGATTTGTCGATATTTCAATGAGTTACTGCATCTCTGGCAATGGTGCAAGCCCCATGGTTGCAATTCTTTTACTATTTCAACAGTCTGTTAGGACAGAACAAGCTTCTATTTACAACCTATTACTTTCAACTTTTACTTGAGAAAAAAAAGTAGGTCGGGTTCCAAACCCCTCCGAAGATGGCTGATATGCAGATTATCTGAACTGTGATTAGTATGATTCGTCTGATTATTGCGTTTGATTCATCTGAAATACAATATAAAACCAACCCCGAAGGGGTTGAATATGAATAACCCCGTCTCGGGAGGCGGGGCATCGAAAGACTCGGGAGGCGGGGCATCGAAAGACTCGGGAGGCGGGACAACAAAAGACTCGGGAGGCGGGACAACAAAAGACT
>CAZSWR010000020.1:0-41332 GCA_964610885.1 uncultured Hyphomicrobiales bacterium
AGTTCCTTCCTATCTCGAACAGGAAGTTCTCTCTTGGAGCAAAGAAAAAATCATACTTAAAATGTACGACCTTTTCATCGTCAGCTGCAAGAAAAAAGACGTAACGAAAATGAGTCGCGTCCTGATAGAACTCATGGGCGCTCTCAATTTTGATTACGAAGAGACTGCCACACGACTCTATAGGCTCTACGAGTATTGCCAAAGGCAAATTTTCCAGAAGAATTTCGACGAAGCTCTTTACATTATTAAAGAATTGCGCGACGCATGGGCAGTCGCCTTTAATTTTGAACAATCCTAAGCCACCAGGCGGGAGAAATAGCTATGTCGGATTTAGTATCATCAATGCTCTCGACGGCCCAGAAAAGCTCTGGCACCTCGTCTTCGTCGCAAACGCAAAGCGAATTGCTCGTCGAGTCGTACAAGCAATCGCAACAGACTAAAGTTACCGCGCTCGAGACAAAAATCTCGAACTACGAAACGAAACAAACTTTCTTCAATACGTTAAACTCCAAGATTAACGCACTGGAAAGCTGCATAGATACGTTCACAGCGTCCAATGCCGAATCCAAGTTCATAACGCGCTCCGTTACCTCTTCGGACACTTCCATACTGACCGCCAGCGCCGATAGCGACGCCATTCCCGGGATCAGCATCGTCAATGTGAACCGCTTGGCCACGAACGACGTGCTGATCGGCTCGAAACTTAGCCGAACCGACCTCTTCGGATTCACAGGCACGATCACGCTCAATATGAACGCCAATTCCACGACGGATTCCGATACGGACGACGACAACGTGGATCCGGTTTCCATCACGTTCGACAACGCAAACATGACCAACGAAGAAGCTTTGAAAAAAATCTCGTCGGTCATAAACGAACGCACTGACCTCGGATTCAAAGCATCGTACATCAAGGACTCGAACACCACCGGCCGCCTAACATTCGCCTCGGAGGAAACCGGCAGCGACTATGCACTGAAAATCGGAGACATCACCGGCGCCTCAGACGAAGTGCTCACTAAATTGGGCCTTAACGCCTCGCGCTCGGCCACCGCATCGGACGCGGCGCACTACAAGCACTCCTCCACCGATTCTCTGGATTGCGAAGTGGATGTCAACGGCGTAACGTGCACGAGAAATTCCAACGAAGTCGAAGATATTATCCCTGGCGTTACGCTTAATTTGGTCAAGACAGACGACACCGAAGTCGTTATCAAAACCTCAGTCAATTCCTCGGCAGTCGAAAGCCTGATCAATCCGATTCTAACGGCATACAACGACGTGCTATCGTACCTGCAAGGGAAGCGAATCGCCAATAAGGACGAATCCTCCGTATCGAGCCTTATGAACAACTTGCGTAACATCAGCACACGCAAAATGAGCGACCAAGGCACGACTTCGGATCCGCGATACCTGACCGATATCGGTATCAAAATCGGATCGGACGGGCAACTCTCCATCGGGGACAGCACGAAACTCTCCGACATACTCAAGAAAGACGGCGGAGCGCAAAAGGTAGCCGCCCTGTTCATCGGCAAAAAAGATAAAACCGATCCGACCAAAAGCTATGGGCTGGCCGCTCGGCTCACCGAAGCAATGCAATCAATGGTCGGATACACAGACGACAACGGAAATACTGTCTCCGGTATTATAAAGAATCGTACCTTGGCCCTTAGCAAACAGAAAACACAAACAGAAACAAAAAAAGAAGAACTGGAAGCACGCATAGACAAGCAAGCCGAAACTCTTCGCAAACAATACGAAAGCACACTTAGCCTATACCTCGAGGCTCAGAGCCAAAGTTCTTTGTTTAGCTCATTATCGAGCTGACAGTTCTGAAAAACACATTGAAACTATTCGAAGGAGATTGCTGTGGTAAGCTCAATCCAACATATAACACCAATTGTGGTCCGAACCATCGAATCCACTAATTCGGCCGTTTCGCAGGAAACCAAACTTTCGCAAGATGCAAAGCTCCCGAAGGAAAACGAATCCTTGGCCAAGGAACCAGTAAACGCAGAAAATAGCAAAACAAAGCAAAAAGAAGATTCCAATCCCCAAGTATCCGACTTTTCGGAGTTGGCCGAAAAGCTGCAAAGAAACTTTGGGGACGAGAACGTAGCCTTCGAGATCACCATCGATAAGGAGACCAGCAAGATGATCCTTAAGCTCGTCGATACCAAAACAGACGAAGTCATCCGCCAGTTTCCTCCGGAAATCACTTTGAAAATTGCCAGGATGATTGCTGCTTACGAAAATTCTAACGGCCAATTGGCAAACGCAAAGGTCTAAGGAACAATGCAAGAAATCGAAAAGCTATTAAGCGATTTGTCTGGTTTTGCCGATGATATTGACTCAATACTTGGCCGAAAAGACCGGCTGGGCGATGAAGATATTATTTCCTTGAAAGCAATCTACCGGCGAAGGCTGCCAGTACTGAAAGAACTTCATAAAATTATTTCTTCCGAAGAAGGAAAAAATTTCATAAATTGCAATTTGGACCTTTGGAAAAATAAAATACTGCCGATAATAGATAAGGACAAGGAGCAAGTCCGCAAAATCGGTGCTTGCACCAAAGAGTTAGGCAACGAATTGCGCGGCCTTATGAAACAAAAAATGTTGTTGGTCTATACAACAGGAAAGAAACAATGAACGTAGATAAAGTAAATAGTGGCAATCGCGAAGTTTACAACCAACAGGTGAACTCCGCTGCCAAGCCAGACAGCCCGGCCGCTGCCGCCTCGTCTGGTAACTCCTCGAGTACTATCAAGGCCTCCGGAGACGTGCTTATTCTTTCGCCACAGGCAAAATCGAAATTCGGCGCTATCAAATCCAAAGTGAACTCGGGCTACTACAACAAAGAAGACGTAATTCGCCAAACAGCCCAGAAAATTGCCGAAAGAATCGACAACAAATCGCAAGCATAAAGATTTTTCTTGCATTTGTTAAGAAATATTTATATTTTTTCCTTAAGCTATGCTTGAGGAATTTTTTTTGTTTTTTCTCACACTGTTCACTATCTATTCGTGCGTTTTGTAATTCAGTAATTTTTCTTCGATGTAGCGCAAACTGTTTGACATGGATTATTCGTTGCTGTATTCGTAAATGGCCATATCCCAAAGATATGCGGATTCGTGAAATCATTTTTGATAATATATTATATGTGATGTTTTAGGGTTATATGGGATTAATATGTCGAGAACATTAAACAAAGTCATGCTGATAGGGAACGTTGGGCGCGATCCGGAATTGAAATATACTCCGAGCGGCATTCCAGTTACGTCTTTCCGGCTCGCCACAAGCGAATCGTGGAAAGACCGCGAGGGAAGCGTCCAGGAACACACTGACTGGCATACGATCGTTGCATGGCGCGGTCTGGCGGAAGTGATTCACAAATTGGTACGTAAAGGCTCGAGAGTCTATATCGAAGGAAGAATTCAAACTCGGAGCTTCGACGACAAAATCGGAAACCGCAGGCACGTCGTCGAAGTGCTTGCAGACAATATGTTGCTACTCGACGTTCGCAAAGGCTCGGACGACAACGGATACTACGATGACGCTTACGATGACGAACTGAATATCGATATCGATTTCGAGAAAAGGCTCTCGAACGAGCCTCCGCCCGACAATAACGATATTCCTTTCTAAGATTAGACAATACACTAAGAACCGCAAATCGAAATCTCCTAACAAAAAGGGCCACATTCTTCCCCGCTTGTGGTCCCTTGTGCTTTAAAACCCTAAACGATATTTCATACTTTTCCAGAATTCGATCGATATGTCACAAGATTCAAAACAGATTCAACCACCCATAGCAAATTATATCAAGAATTACTTCGCGAAAACGGACGCCGTGCTCGAATCGATCCGCTCCGACGCCGCTGCCGCCGGATTCGCGGATATTTCAATCGCCAGCGAACAGGCCGTAGCCCTCCAGCAGTTGGTCAGAATATCTGGCGCGCAGAACATACTCGAAATCGGCTCGCTGGCCGGCTATTCTGCTTTCGCTATGGCATTGGCTCAAAGCGGCCCAAACGCCAAGACCACAACTGTGGATATTGAGCAGAAATCCGTTGATTTTATTAACCATCGAGCTGAAACCCTCGGGCTTCGCGATCGCGTTCGCGCCGTGCTTTCGACCGGCACGGAATGGGTGGACTCGCTCGGCGAAAACGAGATTTTGGATTTAGTCTTTTTGGATGCGGACAAATCTTCTTATATTTACTATGCTGAAAAATTGCTTCCCCGCATAAGGCGCGGAGGAATGCTCGTCGCAGACAACGCATTTGCTTTCGGATTCATCGCCGACGAAACAGGCGCCGAGGCCGAAAGGCTCGAAAAAATCGAAGCTATCAGGGCTTTCAACCAAATGCTTGCCGCCGACCCAAGAGTCCAATGCTCGATAAATCCGCTCGGCGACGGATTGATTATCGCCGTGAAACTTTGATATGTGGCGACTGCCACTTTGTTTTTCAAGGCAGCACAATGAAGAAAGGACAGATGAATATGAATTCATTTTTCCTTATATTAGATTATTTAAAATATGGCCCGAGGAATGAAAATAATAAGAATATTTGTTTGGCTGGCGCTGCCCGCCCTAATGTTGCTCGTTTCGTGCCGCAGCACGAACCACGCTAAAGATTTCGAATTGCAGTCCCAGATCCGCGACGATTTCGATACGACCAAACCGATCTACCTCGTCGGCACTAAACCTGTTGACTCGGCCGATGCAAAGAAATTGATTGTGGACATGTATCGCGTGGAAATCGACAAATACCCCGATTCGGTGCGCTGCTATGCCCGCGTTTACGACTCGCTCGGCTATTTCATTACCAACATGGCCGACCCGTACCTGAAGGACAAGAACACGAAGTACTTTCAGAAAATCAGCGAGGAACTCGGCGCGCGCCAGAAACGGCAGGGGAAGGTGAACGAATTCAAAATTCGCGAATTTGGCGCCCAGGATTCGATTCCATATAATATCGTCCTGTCGGTCGATTACAGCGGTTCGATGACAGCAGTTCTAAGTACAATTTTCGAGGGCGTCGAGCTGTTCGTCGATATGAAGCTGCCCTACGACCGCATCGCGCTCACCTCGTTCACGAAAACCGTTACGGTACAGTCCGAGTTGGAAAGGGACACAAACGTACTCCTTAGGAAATACCGCGAAGGCCGCAAGAAAAATACAGGACTTTTCAGCTCTGTCCAAGACGCAGCCTGGGCATCGCTGGACCTTTACGAAAAGACTGATTCGACCGTGCCGCGAGTGCTCGTCCTCTTCACTGACGGCGACGACAATGCGTCCAAACAAGAGCTTCCCGAACTGATTGCCCGCGCCAAAAGGATGAATGTCCACGTTTTTGCCGTCGCTTTCGGGTACTCCGACGATGCCAAACTGCGTTCACTGGCCAAACACACGGGCGGCAAGTTCTACAAGGTTTATTCCAAAAAGGAACTGCTCGCCGTGTTCAAGGACATCTACCTGAGCCTTCGGAACTACTATTTGATCAGCTACCGTCCGCCGCGCTACATCGGATTTCACAAAGTAATTGCGCAAATCAACATGCCCAAAACTGCCGATACGGTTTACGGCTATGGCGACTACAACACTTCGGGCCTGGATACCATCGGGCCGAGTTTCGAGCGGCCAATCCTCTTCGATTTCGATGAATACGTTATTAAAGCGGAATCCTATCCGATTATCGAAGAAATTGCCGACGCTATGTATATCAATCCGAGGCTGAAAATCGAAGTGCAGGGCCATACGGACAACGTCGGAACGGCCGAGCACAACCAAATCCTATCGGAAAGACGCGCCGAAGCCGTTATGAACGCGCTGATACAGAAAGGCGTCGAACCGAAGCGCCTGCGCTCTCGAGGGTTCGGTTTCTCTATGCCAAAGGTGGCTAACGACACCGAAGAGAACCGCGCCAAGAACCGCCGCACTCAGTTCCTGATATTGGCCAGATAGAGCGATTTCCTCTCGCTGCTAATTAATTACTCAAATCCCACGCTTGGCAATCAAACGTGGGATTTGATTTTAATATTGCCGCCGGCCAGCAGTTCGCGATCGATGTGGCAGGCAATTAGTATATTTAGTATAATTCCAAATAGTTCGTTAGAAAAACCCTCAACCCTCAAATCCCTTTCTCCCAAAGGGCGACGAGGTACTTCCATAAAAAAACGTTTTCTTACTCCTTTCTCCCGTCGGGAGAAGGGCCGGGGATGAGGGTATAGATGTATTTTATATTTTTAATGAATAATCCAGGATAATTCCAACATCTGATTTACTTCTTGCTCGGAACGCTCATCAACCGAGCAAAGTAGCCCATGTCGGGAATCTCTTCCAGCACGAGCTTCAGTATGACCATAAGCGGGACGGAAAGCATCATGCCGGCGATGCCCCAGAGCCACCCCCAAAAGACCAGCCCGAAAATCACCGTAACTGTGTTTAATTTCAGTTGGTGGCCGGCGATCAGCGGTTCGATGTAATTCCCCATTATGAATTGTGCGCCGCCCAGAATTGCAATGAATCCGAAGATTGTCCCGGTATCGTCGAATTGCACGACGGCCATCAGGCCCGGGACGACAGTCGAAAGGATCGACCCGATATTCGGTATGTAGTGGATGACGAATGCCAATATTCCGAAGAGTTGCGCAAATTTCAACCCGAAAAGCGAGCAGACGCCCCATACGATCAGGCCCTGCGCTATGTTGACACAAGTTTTAATCAGTAAATAGGAATAAATCGACTTCTGTATCTTTTCGTAGGCGGTAACGAAAGAGTCCTGACGGTTTGCGCCGCCCACAAAGTTCAGAAATTCTTTGTAGTTCGACAGCCCCATCAGCAGCACCACATAGTACAGCGCAAACATACAGAAACTCGCCGTGAATGCGCCAACCTCGGTGGCCACCATGCCGGCCGATTGAGTGATCATTTTCGTGGTGAACATATCGGTAATCGATTTTTCGATCACTCGGTAGCTGATTGCCAGATTGAAATTCGAGTTTATCGATCGGATGGCCTGTTGGGTCTTGGTCGTCAGTTTCTGCACCATGAATTCGCGCTGGTCATACATTTCGCTGGCGCTTTGGAACAGCAGGTCGAATACTCCGAAAAGCACGAGCAACGTAACGCCCGTAACGACCGGGAATATCAGCCACGAAGGGATCTTGATTCGTTTGAGCATTTGGATGAGGGGTTGGAAGATGACCGCAAAGAGGAACGCCAACACGAGCGGCAGCAATATCGTCGAAAGGATCTCGAGTATATAAAAGATCAGGACGAAAAGGAAGATGATCAATATGTTTTTAACTGTCTTGTCCATGGCTGTGCCCCTCGATTTCGGTTTTTCAATTTTTCAACAAGAATAGCATTCAAATATAATAAGAAATTGCAATTGTATGAAAAAATATTCCGTATATTAGATGAGATGATGTGGTGATGTGCTGATTGGTTTATTCTTGTAGGGGCGGGTTCAAAACCCGTCCGAATATTGTTGATGAGCTGAAATAATGATTGCTTGCATGGCGAGTCATACCACCACTCCGAAGTTGTAGTATGACTTAGAAACATCTTATCTCTTTATGATTTCAATTACTTCGCCGGTGATTTAATCATACTACCATTCCAAATGGTAGTATGATTACAAAATTGTTCCTACTTTCCCGAACTCGTGGGCTATATGACCGACACACCGACAAATTTCATAATCACCAGAATCAGGATGGCCAGCACGGCCATGTAGATTGCTAACTTCACGAATTTCTTGATGGCAGCGAAAATGAAGCCGATTCCGAGAAGCACTAATGTGATTTTCGCCCAAACCGGCAAGGCCCAAAGGAAAGTGAATAAACTTGCTAAAATCATCGGTTTCTATTCCTCAAATTTATCTAACTTGGAAAGTCAGCGTGATGAAGCCGACCATGTCTTTGTTTGTGTTAAGTTTGCTGAATCGCCACTGCACGAGCGCCTCGCGGGCTGCGCGTTCCAGCAGCGGGTCGCCCTTCTGCACGGGCATGGCGCGGGTAACGGTGCCGTCGGCTGCGACAATGATTTTCATTCGGATCTGCGCGTTCGTGCTGACGCCGGAAGGATACTTGGGTATCACTTTCTTGAGGACTGTACGGTTGCCGCCGCCGCCCCAATCGACGTCGCCCCAGCCGTCGCCCAATCCGGTGCCGCGGCCCTTGTCTCCAAGCCCTGTTCCGAATGGATTGCCGTTGGGCTTGCCGACGTTGCGAGTGCCGGAGCCGCCGCGGTCAGCATTGTTTTTGTTCGGCGAGCCTAAGTTCGTCCGGGCAATAAGGTTCGTTGCGTTTTCGGGGTCTTGGTCGCTTGCGCTTTTGTCGAAGTGGGTCGAACCGGACGTCTGAGCGTCCTCCAGCGAGTTCTGTGGCGAACTGCCACGCGCAGCCTCGCCCTCTGCGGTCAGGTTGCCCTTCCGGGCGCCTGTGCCGTCGCCGGAGCCGAACATAATAATATCGAGTGGTATGGTTCGCGTGGAATCGCGCCAATCGGAAAGCGTCGGCTGCCCGACGTCCACTGTGGACATCATTAAATATATGAAAATATTGATAGCTAAAGATACGATGAGGCCTTTGAGAGTATTCTTGTCCCAATTCAATCGAAATTGTATATTTGTTTCAGTCTCCTGACGATATGGTTCGTACATATCGCTTCCCCCACTCTGAAAAAAGAACAAAACATTTTATATCGAAGTCTTTGTAAATTAACATATTCCTTCGCCGGGAAACAGGCAAGCAAACCCACAGGTTTTTGCCAGCAATCCGAACACAAATATAGCTAATTATTTGACTCTATCAATCCAAATATGCGAAAAACCATGTTTCTCGGCGGTTTGCTTCGCTTCGTCTTTGGACTGGAACTGGCCGAAACGCACTTTGTACCAGACTACGTCGCGGATTTTCTGCTCTTTGATGAACACATTCTGCACCTTCCGTTTCGAAAGCGAGCGCACCCAATCCTCGGCGTCTTCCCTCGAGGGCGATGAATAGACCTCTACTGTATAAACGGCGTCGCGGGATTCTGGTTTCGCGGCTGCCTGTTTGCTCTTGGGCGATATTTGTTTTTTGCCCTCTTTAGCTTCCTTGCGAATCTGCGCGATGTCCTTAATCTTTGCAGCAGGTTTTTTCTTGGGCGTATCGCTTTTAGCAATAGGTTTTGCTATGTCTGCCTTTTTCTCTGGAGTGGGTTTGGCAGCTTCCTGCTTCTTCGGT
Organism: uncultured Hyphomicrobiales bacterium; assembly: GCA_964610885.1. Classification (GTDB taxonomy): domain Bacteria; phylum Bacteroidota; class Ignavibacteria; order Kapaibacteriales; family UBA2268; genus CAZSWR01. The sequence goes on from CAZSWR010000020.1 coordinate 9,241, forward strand.
TTTTGCGGTTCCTCTTGGTGCCGAGCTGGTTCGGAGGCTACTGGTTTCTCGGCGGGTTTGGCCTCTTCCTTTGGGGGTTCGGGCTTGGATTCCTGTTTTTTAACTGATTCAGCCTCGGGCGCCGAAGGTTTTTCTCCGGCTTTGGCTGTTTCGCTCTCTGCGTCTTTGCCGGAGTGGGCCGGTTGGCCGGAGTTAGTTGAGTCCGCCGGGGCTACAGTGTCGATGGACAATAACGATGATATACCGCTTCTGATGTCGGCATATAAATCAGTTTCTGTCGCGGTGAAGTAGATTCCGTACCCGATCGCGCCGGCGATGAGCAAAATGGCTGCCGAGAGTCCAATCGTTTTCCACGGGAGTGGCTTACGTTGTTTCTTCGGTTTGTCCGCCACGGGAGTTTGTTCGTCCTGGGCGGGAGCTGCGGCTTTTTTCTGTTTCTTTTCTTTTTTGGTCGGTTGCTGCTCTTCGTTTTCTGCGAACAGGTTAATTTCCTGTGCAGGTTCGGCGATGCCGGCCAGAACGGACGAAGGGTGCTCGGAGTGGATAGCCGTAAGGTCGATCAAAACATCGGGATTGGAGTCGTCAACTGCTTTGAATTCGCTTAGTTTGTCTCGAATCTCGTCGTCTGTCAATTCCTTAGCCGGTTCTTCGTTTTCTCGTGGTTTTCGCGATTTGGCCCTTTGGAGGTCTTGTTCGATGAGGCTTTTCAGGTCGTCGCCCAGGATATCTGCGTTCGAGATAGCTTCGTCGGGCTTTTCTTCTTCCACGAAAGAAATTCCGGCAGTATCCAAATCGAGTTCCGATTCGGTGATTTCCTGTTCGGGCTTGGGCGTGGGTGCGCTCATGAGCAATTCGGGATCAATAAGCTCGGAGGCAGAAGAAAATACATCGTCATCGATCGCCTTATCGCCGGCGGCGGAAGAAAGCAATTCGTCTTGGTCGGGTTTTTCTGTTGGAGCGGATTCGAGTTTTTCGTCATCGCTTATGATTCTTTCGGCGTCGGGCTTTTCGGCTAAGTCAGCAAAGTCGATTTGCTCTTTCGTGGTATCGAATGTGGGTTGTTCCTGATTGAACACGTCCCAGACAGAATCGGCGTCTGGCTGCTCTGCGACAGGCTGTTCAGTATCTGGCTGCTCGGCCGCTGGCGGCTCTGCCACTGGCTGCGGCGTTTCGTCAGGAGTTTGGCTTTCCGCTTCGGCGTCCTCCTCGAAAAGGTATTCGCTTCTGCCGGGTTCCGGTGCAATTTCGGACACTTCGGTATCGGCAGCCGTTGGTCCCGGCTCGGCAGGCAATTCCGGCTCGGGTGGATTAAGGGCGTTTTCGAATTGCTCGCTAAGGTTGAACATATCAGGCAATTCGCCCGGATATGCCTCTAAGCTATCGAGCAGGAAAGTGTCTTCGGCGCTTTCCCTATCGAATCCGCCGGCAATCTCTTCCGGCCTCAGTCTGTTTTCTTCGAATATTGCCATAACAGCTTTTGTTTACTTCAAGAAAAACGAATATTTCGAATTTATACAATTCTCGGTTGAAAATCAAGCAATAATCGAGCCGATATTCTCATCCTCTGTGATTAATTGTATTTAGTGTATATCTATCCCGCTTCGAGCCTATCGCGCATACGTATTCCAATCATTAATGTATTTCGGTAAATATATTTTAAACTTAAAGGTTTCGGGAGGGAAAAAGAGACTCTTCGCCGTTTTGTGTGGGTACAATACCAAATACAATTTTGAGCAAGTTGTAATATTATTTACCGCGTAGCGGTTGTTGTATTGTAGTTGATGTTCGTATTATTTTTGACAAGATTTCGCGTAGCGAATGTTGTATATGTTTAGTTGTTTCATCCAGAATAATATTTAACAACCGCTATGCGGTATGACTTTGCACTGAAAAAAATACTTCTACAATACAACAACCGCTAGCGCGGTATTCAGCAGAAAGCCATACCATTTTGGCAATCTCCTATCCTATCAACTCATATTTAACAAACCTTTTATTCGAAGGTTGATTCCGCTTTTCTGCTAAGCACCAGAACTAATTTAATAAAGTTAGATAATATTTGCTCGCAATATTTTGCTTGGGGACTCATCAACTTATATCCAGAACAATTTCTCTGTGATAACCGAACCGGCAAAGAAAATCAAACCGGCCCAGACAAACCACTCGGCATACGTCCGCCGAACGAGGCTTATCGAGCTGAGCACTTCACTTTTTTCTAATTTGTTAATTTCCGCACCGATTGCAGAGAATGCTTCAGCCGAACCGGCAAAGAAATACTTGCCTCCCGTGGCGGCCGATATTTCGGACAGCTCCTTGGGATTGAACCCGGCGAAAACCTTTGCCTGCCTGGCGGCGGGATCCACAGCCTGAAGGTATGCGCCGCCCTCGCTGCCCACGCCGATGGTATAGACGCGCACCCCAGCCGTGAAAGCCATCCTCGTCGCCAATTCGGGCGGGATGCTGCCGGTATTGTCCTCGCCGTCCGAGATTAATAATACAATTTTACTCTTGGATTCCGAGCCGTCCAACAGCGCCACAGAGAGCGCCAGCGCAGAGCCGATGGCAGTGCCAGTGCCGGCCGAATCGGTGGTCTCCGACTCGATGGCCTGCAAGAGGAATTGCCGGTCTGCGGTTAGTGGAGAGACTGTAACGGCCTGGCCCGCGAACGACACAAATGCGAATCGGTCGTCCGGCCGCGTGCGAACAATGTCGGCGGCGAATGACTTGGCCGCGTGCATCCTCGATGGGGCGACGTCTTTTGTGTCCATGGACTTCGACGCATCGATCGCGATGACGGCATCGATGCCCTCAGCCTTCTTCTCGACGGAACGCAGTTCGGACTTTGGCCCCGCAGCGGCTATTGCCACGAACACAAGCGCTGCCGTTTGCAGCAGTATTGGAGATTTGCCCCAGAAACTTCCTAAGGGACCGCCGTGGGTCGTCGTGGGCACTCGTAGCGCCCCGAGACGCCTTCGCGAGGCCACATACGGGACGACAAGCGCAACCGCAATGAGTAGCAAAAATTCTATATGGTCAAAGCCAAAGCTCAACTCCGGGGTGCCCTCCTTCCGAGCGCTCGCGCGCACAAAAAGGCAGCTTCTGCCTCGCCTTTCGTCGGTTGGTATGCCCCAAACTTGGCCTTTTCAGCCAATTCGCAAATGTATTTTGATTCGTCTGCGTCCGCATATTTGATTGCGTAATCGGCAATTGCCTCCCACAACGAAACTACGGTCTCTGCATTATTAATCTCATTTCGAATAAATTTTGTTTCAATGCCACCGATAAGCTCTTCCAGGTTTATTTTGGGCGTCGGGAAAGAATACTCGACTCGGCTTCGTCGCCGCCTCTTTTTCAAAGCTATAAGCAGGACAAGCATCATAATCGATGCGAAGCAGGCAGCGGCCAGAAGCATCATGATCGGGCTGTCATCGCTCTTCTTCTGTTGGGGTTCGGGCATAGATTTGATATCGGCAATGTCGGCGCTGGTGTCGGCAGCGCGGAGTGAGGAATGGAACTCCAGGCGCGAAGTGGCGGCAGGGAAAAGAGTTTGGAAGCCTTTTTTTGCATACATCACGGTGATCGGCGGGATTTCGATCCGGCCGGTATCGAACGCGATAAGGCTGTAAATCCTTCGGGAAACGAAACCTTGGCTGCCGGTTTCCGATTTGGTGCTTCGAGCGCTGCGGATCTCGAATTTTGAGATTGAATCCTTGAAATTTGGGAAGAAGACGCTGGTTTCCTCATCCGCCGAAAAGGCGATATCGAGCAAGATTTCGTCCCCTACAATGAATTCGGTCTTGTTTGCCGTTGCGGTTGCGATTGCCTCCGCCCGCGATGCGAGCGCGGGCAGAAGCAATACAAAAACCATGATAGCAAAGCGCATCATTTGGTTTCGATCAGCAATTTCGTGCGGAAAACTTCTTTGCCTTCGGATTCAATTACCAAATAATAGGCGCCCGCCGGGAATTCGGACAGGCCATGGATTTCCGGTTGCGAAAGGTCGCATTGGCGTGTGGAGACGGCCGTCCCGAATGCGTTATAGAGAATTGCGCGTCCGTTGCCATAGCCCAAGGGCATCACGCGGACGTTCTCGTTTGCGGGGTTGGGATAGGCAAGCATTTCGGGCTGAGCCTCGACGTCGGTGGCGGGCAGCACACCGAGCACGTCTTTGATCGAAGCGAAGAGGTTGATCTTCCCCGAGCCCCATGTGTTGTTCGGGAGGGCATCGCCAGTGAATTTGTCGTGAATTGCATTTCTTTTCAGGTATGCAAGCACTTCGGCCGGAGTGAGCGTCGAGTCGGCCTCGAGCATCAGCGCGATGCAACCGGAGACGACAGGGCAGCTCATAGACGTGCCGGCCATGATTCCATAAGGATATGATTTGCCATAGTGATCCACGTGCAGAATGACGGATGAAACGCTTGGCCCTTTGGCAAAATATGCGGTATCGAGCGAGTTAACGGCAGAAACGACAGCGAACCCGGGCGCGCAGATGTCCGGCTTGATTTCCCCATCGTTCGTCGGCCCAAGGCTCGAAAATGATGCAATTTCGCCCAACTCGTTGATCCCGGAGTACGAAAGCTCGTCCCCGGCTTCGTTCGTGAAAGTTTTCTTTGTGGCGACTGCGCCCACTGCAATTACGCTTTTCCCGCAACCCCAATCGCTGATTGTGTAGTCTGTCGTGCCGTCGGTGGCGCTTGTGTCCGAAAGGGTGCCGAAATGTGCGGTAAAATATCCGTCAGTGCGGCGCGCCCAATTGGATATATGGACAGAGCCTGATTTCGCGCGGACGTCGATTCGGAAGTATTGCTTCTTCTTGCCTTCGAGCAAAACGATTGTGTGCGGTTTCCCGTTCTGGGCCGAAGGAGTAACGATGAATTCGACCGCAACGGTATCGCCATTGTATATCAGGGTCCTATCGACAGTTCCATCCTGCGGCATATCGATGAATTCTGTTTCGGCAACGATTTTCCTCGAAACGTTATTGTTAATGATCGATAGTTTGACGCTGAAATCTTTGCCCTGTTCGCCCCAGAAGTCCAGCCATATTCTTTTCGGAGAGCCTGTCATGGTGGTGGGATGGGTTGTGAAGGTGTGGTGGGCGGTGTCTGCAGAGAAATTCATAAAGCAATGAATTTTTGAATCGCCATCGTTCCCTGCGGAAACGGCCGCAATTTTCCCTTTTCCGGTGAGCAGCTCGAGCGCTTGCGAAAAGAGCGATTTGCCATCTTTCGAATCGATTGGCAGCCCCCAGCTAAGATTGACGATCATCGGCTTGTGGCACGAATCGGCATAGGCAAAGAGATAGGCATAGGCATCGATGAAATTGACCGCTGCGGTTTCGTAGGCGTATTCCGATGGACGTGGCATTTTGAGGCCGACGATAACCAATTCCGCATCGGGTGCGATACCAGTGTATTTCCCTTGGGTTGGCTCTGGCGATCCGGCAGTGATTGCAGCCACGTGAGTGCCGTGCGAAAAGTATGGATGGTCCGAACCGGAAGCGAGGATTTCCTGCTCGTTGAATAGTTCGCGGCCATAGCCGAATTTAATCGGGTGGACGGTGCTTTCGCTGCCCTGCTCCCAAACGCGAATAATTTTCAGCTTGTGCTTCAGCGAATCGTAGAAGGCCGGATGCGAGTAGTCAAATCCAGCATCGATAACGCCGATAAGCACGTTTTTTCCAGTGTATGCCTTCGGAAGAGGCGAAACTCCATTGTTTACCTCCGTGGCGAGCACTGCTGGGCGGGCGACGTCCATGTGCGGCGCGCCGATGGTTTCGGCCTCGACCGCCAGCAGTCCGTCCAATTCGGTGAATTCCACAAAGCGGGAAATAGGTACGCTAATAGTGATAATGCTCTTCAGGTTCGTTCCGATGCGGCAGCCCATCCGCTCGGCCGCTTCGGTATCGAATGCGGAGCTGATTTTGCATAGTACCAACAGGCAATCTTCGCCCTTAATCTTCGAGATCGGTGCGAAGCTCATCGAGGCCACACTGCGCTTGTTGCGCAATTCTTTCTTCAGCTTCATGGCCGTCGGGGATAGCTTGGCGCCCGCTGCAAATGCACCAGCCACGCAGCTAATCATTAATAATACTACAACTAAGTAATTTTTTCTCATTTGAACACCTTATTTATTGAAAAGACTATTTTTCATATTCCGGGACATTGAATTCTCAGATAATCATACATCATTGCGTTGACCCAAAATAATTAATATTATGAAAAGAACATAATTCTGAGAACAAAATAAAAAAAAATGTAATAACTATTGCGATGTTAAATTATACTTTTTAATTGAATGAAAAATAATTATATTACATACATTGTCAATTTGTCCGGCCACCATTTTTTTACCGAGCGCGTTATTTGTGAATATTCTGAAATACGAACCGCCTGGGCCGAACTAAATATTTTGGGGCGAATGCAATCCGTACGATGCAGATGTTGAAAGAGAAACTAAATAAAACTGTATCCAAACTGCAATCCCTTTTTGGAATCACAAAAGGAGAGCTGACCGCCGTTAGCATTATTTTGCTCGGGCTTGGGATGTATTGCGTGCTGAGCCTGCTTCCGCGCGAAGGCCACGGGCAAGATTTGCAGTCGGCAAGCCTGGCAAGGCTCATCGACAGCTTGGCGGCCGCGGAAATCACTTCGTACATCGGCAGCACTGTCTATGGCGAGAGCATGCCCGAACTCGCGCTGGCCGATACAGTGATGAAACGACGTGGAAACATGGAAAATGCTTTCGCAAAGAAACCGCCCGAACGGCCCATCGAGCTGAATAAAGCATCCAAGATTGAACTGATGAAGCTGCCGGGAGTGGGCGAACAAACAGCCGTCAGTATCATGAAATACCGCAAGAAGTACCGCTTCGCCCGCGCCGAAGACCTGATGAACATACGCGGTATCGGCGAGAAGAAATTCGAGAAGATGAAACAATACGTGTACGTGGAGTGAAGTTGTTTGCACTTCGCTCCAATCGAGTGAATTTATTCTATTATGAGGAAAAATGAATTCATGATCATCTTTCCTTCCATCATTGCGCTACCCTTGAAAAAGAAAGTGGCAGTCGCCACCTTGTTTGATTTTTGTAACAATACAGTCGAGAATTCGTACTTTCGTTCGTGGCCCGCGAGCGGGTTTCATTTTTGTTAATGGTTAGCTGTATTGAAAATTTGGTTGGCAAATGAACTCCAACAGCAAATAATAATGGTTTCGGCGCGGCCGAGAAATAGATATGAAAAGTAATGCAAGCAAATTAGCGCTGATGACCAGCGCCCACGCCGTAAATGACTGGTATTCAAACTTTATTCAAATTCTCGTCCCGTTCTTTGTTTCGGCCGGGTTGGGCATCGCGAAGAGTTCTTTCCTCGTTTCTGCCTTCACGCTTACCTCGGCGGTTATGCAGCCCGTATCGGGGTATTTGGTGGATACGCGGAACCTGCGCCGATTGGTCCACGTCGGCACTCTGTGGATGGGCGTTTTGCTGTGCTTTTCCGTGCTGTCGGGCAACTACACGCTAACGTTGATACTTGTGTCTCTGTCCGGCCTGGGCACGGCTGCATTTCATCCGCAGGCGTCTGCCATTGTGGCGTCGATCAGCGGCAGCCAAAAGGGCACGTATCAATCGATATTCGTAGCCGGCGGGAATGTGGGACTTGCGCTGACGCCCTTGCTTTTGGTGCCATTTGTCGAGAACTTCGGTTTGGAATCGCTTCCATGGCTGGCCATTCCGGCTGTGGTCATGTCGGTACTATTGTGGACAGGCACTCCGCGCCCCGAACAGCGAAAAAAAGGCGACACGGCGCCGCTTGGCGAGGCTCTTCGCAGGTCTCGCGGCGAACTTTTGAAACTTGTTTCTGTGGTGTCGGCGCGCTCGCTGGCATATTTCGGATTCGTAACTTTTCTGCCTCTTTATTTCGTTTCGCACTCGATAGAGCTATCAGCCGGAAGCATTCTGATTTTTGTCATGCTGTCGGCCGGAGCTTTTGGCGGGATCGTCGGAGGAATGATTTCGGACAGAATCGGCCGTAAGCCTGTCATTGTTGGGTCGCTATTGCTGGCAAGCCCGATGTTTGTCTTGTTCCTCGTTTCATCTGGAATCATAAGCTATATACTTTTGTTCCTGGCCGGTTCGATGCTTCTATCGTCGTTTTCGGTAACTGTCGTGTCCGCTCAGGAATTGATAGGCAAGAATGCAGCAACGGCTTCGGGGCTAATGTTGGGTTTCGGCGTCGGGATCGGCGGCATGGGCGTTGGTTTGCTTGGCGTAATCGCCGACAATTTCGGAGTGGATACCACGATCGGGATACTCATTTTCCTGCCATTGGTCGCCGGTTTGTTCGCAACTCTTCTAAAGAAGCCTAAACTGTGAATCATTTGATGAGATGATGTGATGATGAGATGATGTGATGATGTGATGATGTGATGATGAGATGATGAGATGATGTGATGATGAGATGATGTGATGATGAGATGATGTGATGATGTGATGATGTGATGATGTGATTAAATTAGTTGCAAGTAAAAAGGTGAAAGTATCAAGTCAAATCTATATCGGATAGTAAATTCTTCTACTTTCAATTTGTTCCTTGCTACTTCTCCCTTTTCTTTTCCCTTGTTCCTTTTTTCCTTGTCCCTTGCAACTTGCTCCTTTCCATACTATGAATTTTATGATTAGGCTTCGAGAAGTTTTGGTTTTCTGGCAATTTTTTATTATCTTGAATTTAGAATCAATATTGAAAGAATGAGCAATGATAATCATAGACGAAGATAAAGTAACCATCCCGAGAGCCACGTGGGATAAGCTTCAGGAGTCGGACTATTATCACGAAATATTGGAAGCTATCCAGGATCTGGAAGCCTACTATTCCGACAAAGATAATAATGAAGGCTTCATTGATTATGATGATTACAAAAAGGGAAGAACCGCGAAATAAATGTATAAAGTGTTGATTTCAAATAGGGTCGCAAAGGAATTGGACAAAATGCCCGATTTCGTTTTTCGGAAATTGGATAAGGTGATCACCGGTTTGAAAACTAATCCAAGGCTGCCGGATGTTTGAAACTAACGAACGAAGAACTCTACAGAATAAGAATAAATGATTATCGTATTATATACTCGATATTCGACGATATACTGAGAATCGAAGTAGTTAAAATAGCCCATAGGAAGGACGTATATAGAAAGAAATAGACTAATTTGAAATAAATGTAAGCGTAGTATTACTTGACGTTCTTCACAGAAAACGACAAAATTTTAGAGCTGACTTGCACCTTTTCCCTTGTCCATTTCCCCTTGTTCCTTTTCCCTTGCTCCTATTCTATCGTGATTCTGACTCTGGCCGTGCCCGATTCAATCATGCCGATACTCTCGGCGGCGGCGCGCGATAGGTCGATAATCCGGCCGGCGGCGAATGGCCCTCGGTCGTTGATGCGGACGGTAACCGAACGGCCATTGTCCAGATTCGTAACGGTAACGACCGTGCCGAAAGGCAGTGTCTTGTGCGCTGCTGTCAACTCAGTTTGGTCGAACTCCTCACCGCTGGACGTAGGGCGGCCGTCGAATTCATCGCCATAGTACGATGCCATTCCAGTCTCCTCGAAATCGCTATCCACTGAAACGGGCGCGGCGCGGTTCGGTGCGGTTGAGCGTGTGGTTGTGGCTTTCTGGCCGAATTTGGCTCCGGGAGTGAAGCGAACTGACGAAGAGCAAGACCATACGGCACAAATTGCCACCAGCGCGAGCAGAGTTTTTGCAATCGTTTTCATCATTGGCCCTGCGCGAATTTCCGGGTTAAAGCCTGGGCGATGCAGGGCGAAACGAAATCGCTAACGTCTTGCCCATACCGAGCCAACTCCCTTATGATACTTGAGTTCAGATAAGTATATTTTTCATGTGGAGTAAGGAAAATCGTGGTAATTTCCGGTGCCAGTTTCCGATTCATCAGCGCGATTTGGAATTCATAATCGAAATCCGACATAGCCCTGATGCCTCTGATCAGCGCGCAGCCATTGCGCTGCCTGGCAAAATTGACAACCAAATCGTGCGACGCCTCCACGCGGACATTCCTGAGCCGCGAAAGTGCCTGCCGCGCCAATTCGATGCGCTCCGCTTCGGTGAATAGCGTTGTCTTCTTGGAATTAACTGCAATCAAAACAATTACTTCGTCAAATAGGGCACTGGCCCGCTCGATCACGTCCTCGTGGCCCAAAGTTATCGGATCGAACGACCCGGCGTAGATACCAATTTTTTTCATTCTGTTCAAATTCAAATCAAAAAAACTCTTTTTCAATCCAACAAATTTCAAGCCAAGAAAAGAAGATGAATAAGGTTGATAGAAAAAATCAAGAATATGGCGGCATGAAGCACCTTCGGTGCTTGCCTTGGAGAAATGTAGGGGCGGATTCCGAACCCGCCCGAGAGGATGTGTGGATGATTGAACGCTATCCATGAATTGCCTCCATCACTCGTAGGACGACTGTAAGTCGTGCTACGAGAAGAAATAACCACTTGCTTGCAAGCCAGACGTGCCGCACTTCCGAAGTGTGGCACGTCTCTTCGAATCAACCACATCAACTCCTCATTACTGTTCGGGAAAAAATTTAACTTTAATTTAAGGCCGAAATTTTGCAATTTTGAAATTCGTGTTTTTGAATATTATATTTGTAAAATGAGCGATCAGGGCAAAATACAGGATTTCGTCGTAACGGCACGCAAATGGCGGCCGCTCAATTTCTCGAGCGTCGTGGGCCAGGAGCATATCACACAGACGCTGAAAAATGCGATTCTTAGCGAAAGGGTGCACCACGCCTACCTTTTCAGCGGCCCGCGTGGAGTGGGGAAAACCACCTGCGCTCGCATACTGGCCCGCGCCATTAATTGCCTGCACCCGGTGGACGCCGAGCCGTGCAACGAATGCGAGAACTGCCGCGGCGTGCTCGATTCGCGATCGTTGGACGTTATCGAAATCGATGGTGCCTCGAATAACTCCGTCGAGGATATTCGCAAGCTGCGCGAAAACGCCAAGTATCCGCCGTCGCTCGGCCGCTACAAAATGTATATCATCGACGAAGTGCACATGCTGTCCACGTCGGCCTTCAACGCACTTCTGAAGACACTCGAAGAACCGCCGCCACACTTGCTTTTCATCTTTGCGACCACCGAACCGCACAAGGTGCCGGCCACCATACTGAGCCGCTGCCAGAGGTTCGAGTTCCGCAGCATGGAAATCGAGACGATCGTGGCCCAGCTCAAATATATCGCCGAAAAGGAAGGAATCGCAATCGACCGCGATTCGCTGCTGACCATTGCCCGAAAGGCAGACGGCTCGATGCGCGATTCACAATCAATTTTCGACCAAGTCGTGGCCTTCTGCGGCAAAAGCGTGAACTATTCGGAAATGAGCGACGCGCTGCACCTCGTCGATCAAGAATTTTTCTTCAGAGTGTCCTCAGCGATCCACGACAAAGACATAGCCGAAATCTTCGAGATAACGAACCAAATCGTTACAAAAGGATACGACCTCCAGGAGTGTCTCTCGGGGCTAATCGAACACTTCAGAAACATTCTTACCGTCAAAATAACCGGAGACAATCGCTATATCGGCGTCCGTAACTCATTCACGGACCGCTATGCCACCGAGGCCGGCGGCTTCACCAAAGGCGATTTGCTCCGCGCGCTGCAAGTGCTCGCCCAGGCCGAACAGGCCATGCGAATGGCCCACCAGCCGAAGATTAAATTCGAGTTGGCGCTGGTGCAGCTCGCTTCGATGGATACTGCATTGGACGCCGGAGCGCTCGTCGCGGCTCTAAAAGAATTGAAAACCGGAATCAAATCCGGGAATTTTGCTGCTCATCAGGCTCCGGCCGATTTGCCCAAGGCCAATCAGATGCCGCCATTGGCACCGAACCTTGCGAAAGCAGCCCCGACCTCGAGCAAACCAATTGCTGCGCCCGCGAAGCTGATTCAGGCCGCGAAGCCAATCCCCACGCCCGAGCCGGCATCGGCCCCACCGCCGCCGCCCGAACCGAGGGAGTATTTCGACGAGGCCGCGCCCGAAGCCGCCACGGAACAATCCTTCGGCAATTCGAAGGCAGCCCTGGCGAAGCATTGGCACGGGTTCAAGGCCAAATACACCCCAACGATTCGCGAACTGCAAATCCTTTCGGACGAATCAGCCGTTCGTACTGATTTTGCCGATGGCGAAATTAAACTATTCGTGGGCGACAATTTCGTTGCCGAAATGATCCTCAAGAATCGTGTGAAAATCAGCGACGCGCTAAAGGCATACTTTGGCGAACAGGTAGCGATCTCGATCGAAATTATTAAAAACGAGCCAAAAGCCCTGGAGACCGAGCCTGCTGCACCAATTGAAGCAGAAAAAGGAATTCCGGCCGCAAAGTCCGAGTTGCCTCCTTTGGATATCCCGAAGCACCAGGAAGCCCAACCAAAGGCGGAAAAGCCTTCGCTGGAGGGCAAGCACGAGACAGAAAAAGCTATTATTTCTCTTTTCGACGCCATGGAACTGAAGCCTCAATAGGTGGCGACTGCCACTTTGATTTTAATTGAGCAGCGCAATGACGAAAGGATAGACTGAAAAAGAATTCATTTCCCCTAATATTAGACAATCATACATTATCCATTAAAAGTTGATTATCAAATTGCCAATCTTTGAGGAGCTTATGAAGAGAATCATTGCACAAAGTATTGTTTTTTTCTTTTTTATCGGAACTTTTTCAGCCGCCAATGCGCAGCAAGATGAGTTTAACCAGTCCAATTCGCAAAACACCCCAGAACAGTTCCGCTTGGGGCTGGGCGTCTCTGTGATGCACTTGGACTACAAAGAAACACTCGACCCGCCAAACAAAAGCACTGAAAACGGCTTCCTTCCGGGGATATCCGGCTTCCTCCGCAGGGATTTCTCCAACGGATGGGCCATCGAAGGCAACGGCTCTTTCCATTTCGGCGACGAAGACTACGACGGCTCCACAATGGAAGGTGTACCTATGATAGGTAAGACCAATTCGAAATTCTTCGAGCTTGCTGGGCTTGGCGCCTATAGATTCCACTTGGACCCCACCAACGATTTTGAACTCCGAGCCGGGCTTGTCCTGAAATTCTGGAGGCGCGAGCTGGACAAGGGATACGTTGAGGACTACACACGAATCGCAATACCGATCGAAGGCGAATTGTCGTTCTTGGTTGGAGAGAAAAACAGACTCAAATTCTTCGCAGCAACCGATATTATGATCGGCGGACGAATGGATTTGGACTTTTATGGAGCCTCAGACGAATTTACGCTGGGCAACGAAATCGGATACCGTTTTGGCGCGACATTCGATGCACCATTGTCGAACAAATTGTCGCTAATACTCTGTTCGTACTACGAACATTTCGCCTTCGGGATGAGCAACCAAACAAATCTTGGCTACGAACCGGCGAGCAAAACAAATAACTTCTTCTTCAAGTTGGGCGTGAGCATCGACCTGAATTAGGTGGCGACTGCAATTTATCAGCCTGCCAGAAATAGTAAAGATTAGCAACAATGGGGCTTGCCCCATTGCCAAAGTTGCAGTAACTCATTGATATATCGACAAATCTCGCAACCCACTTTTTCAAAGGGGGCCAAAGAAAATATTCTCGTAATACATTGATAATTGATGTAGGGGCGGGTTCGGAACCAGTCCAAATTTTCACCAAGACGTGCCACACTTCGGAAGTGAGGCACATCTGCATCTGTGTAAATATATGGATTATATACAGATAAAGTTGTGCTACCATTTGGAATGGTAGTAGGGGTTCAAAATTTTGAACCCCTACAATACCCATACAAAACGTTAAAGACCCTAAAAATATGTGTATAGTATTATATAATAATTCCCCATTTGGCAAAGGGGTTAGGGTGATTTGCCTATATTTCAATGAATTGCTGGAATGTACTCGAAATAGGTTTAAGCCCGAAGTTGCACATATAGTTTTCTTGCTGCCTGTATGATTGCCCAAAATAGCAATATTTATCAAACAAATTCCTCTTAGTCTTAGATATGTTTTTTTTATATTTAGGGCGAAAATGAAAAAATCATTATTACTACTTGCTGTATTGATTGTTGCTCTCCTGGCAAATTCATGCACAGAGGAGAAGACGATAATTAGCCCTCCGAGGGAATTCCAAAGCGATTTGCAGAAATTGGTCGATGCCGAGATGGCCAAAGTCAAAGCGCAGAAACCGAACATGCTCGGCGGGATGGCCCTATTCGTACTGACGCCCGACGCGCAAGTGTTTGTCTCGTCCGGTATCCCATCGGCCACGAAGGATATTCATTTCCGCGCAGCGAGCAACACAAAAACGCTCACGGCCGCCGCAATTCTATTGCTCCACGAGCGTGGCCAACTAAAAATAACTGACAAGATCACCGATAAAATCCCCGGCACAAACACGTCCTACGTCCCCGACGACGAAGCCTGGGCAATTCCTTTCAAATCCGAGATCACGATCCTGCAATTGCTACAGCACAGGGCCGGAGTATTTGACATCACGAACAATGCCGTGCCGGACACCGTTTCGGCAGACGTACCATACAAAGGCAAATCATTTTTGGTGTACTACCTGGAGCAGGACGAATCGCGTACTTTCACGTTCGACGAGTTGGTGGGGGCCGTCGCCCGCTGCGGTATTTACCACTACCGTCCCGGCGAGGCATACAAATACTCCAACACAGGCTATTCGATACTCGGAAAAATAATCGAAAGGATTTCAGGCAAAAGCTACAGCCAGTTTATTATGGACGAAATCATTACGCCAATGGGGATGACAAATTCCTCGATGCCCTCGGTCGGCACCGACCAATCAATTCCGGCAACATTCGCCACCGGATACTATTTCACCGGCAGCGAATCCCTCGATGCAACACTTTCGAATATGTCTGGCAACGTGGCCGAGGGCAACCTGATCACAACGCCTTCCGACTTGGCGAAATTCCTTCGCACACTGCTTCGGGGCGATGGCGTCCTTTCGGCCACAACCATCAGTTCGATTATGACGAATTGCATTCCCCAAAACGATTACTCGAACACAGCGTATGGCTGCGGACTGGGGCTAATCAACAATTTGGGCTATGGGCACAGCGGCGCGCACGCCGGCTACCTTTCGCAGATGGTGTACGTCCCGAATGCCGATATCTGTATCGTTATCTTCACGAATGTCTGGGATTATTCGAACGGAATGACTTCGCTAATGAAGCAAGTGCAAAATTTTGAGCCGATCCTGACCAAGGCCAAGAACATAGTCTGCTATGGCGAGAAATAATAACAAAAAAGCCGAAATGATTTTCGTCTCGGCTTTTGTGACCCCAACGGGATTCGAACCCGTACTGCCACCGTGAAAGGGTGGTGACCTATCCGTTAGTCGATAGGGCCATTTTGAAAATTTATATATAAAAGAACTAAATTTTCAAGAATACAAAATTAAGGACTTTTTCCAATATATGCAAGTTAAATATTTTTAATCATGGAAAATATAAGCGACAGTATTTCTTTTCGTACCGACAGGTTGGAGCTTCGCGTGCTGCTGCCCGAGGATTTGGAGCTGATATACAATTACTACGCGAACAATATGGATTCGTTCAAACACATCATACCGTATTGCCATTACAGGTTCGACCGTGATTTCGTACTTCAATTATTGAATTTCGAGCTGAAGGATTTCCTCGACTCGAAGGCCGTGCGTTTCTACATATACCGTGCTGATCAAGTCGAAGAAGAGATTTTGGGAGATTTTTCGATTTTCGACATACGCCGTGGACTGTTCCAATCGGCCAGCCTCGGGTTCAAGCTACGCCGGGAGTGTCGCGGCCGGGGTATCATGAGCGAAGCGCTCCGTTTTGCAATCGAATACGCTTTCGGCACTCTGGGGCTGCACAGGCTCGAGATCCAGACCTCCACCGAAAACCGAGAGGCCATTCATTTGGCCGAAAAGCTCGGTTTCGAGCGCGTGGGGGCGGTGCGCGGATTCATCAAAGTCAATACCGAGTGGGAAGACTATTATTTATATTCTCTGCTCTCCGACGGCTATGTTTGATGGGATGATGTTTTTTTCAGTATTAATTGAAATGAAACAGGTATTTTTGTATATGCGGAATTGCCGTTTATTTGAAGCAGAGTTTTCACATATTAGGATAAGTTGGAATGGAATATTTTGAATCGGCCGTGGTCGGCATCACGGGAGGCATCGGGACAGGCAAATCGACCGTCGCGCAAATTATCGCCGAGATGGGCTATCCAATGATTTCCACTGATGCAATCGCAAAAGAGATTATCCTTTCGGACAAAAAAGTTATTTCCGAAATCAAATCGGCATTCGGCGACGAAGCATACAACGAAGACTCGACGCCAAACGCGAAATTCATCTCCGACGCTGTCTTTGGAAGCTCGACCGATGCGGACGCGCGTCTGCTCGTGCTGAATTCAATCGTCCACCCGCCCGTAATCGAAAGGCTTTCCGATATGGTGGCGGCGCTCGAGGACGAAGGCAAAGAAATCATCTTCGTGGAAAGCGCTTTGATTTTCGAGTCGGGAATCGAAGAGGATTTCGATTTCATAATCACCGTCGATGCGCCCGAGGAGGCTGTCGTGGCGCGCGTTTCGGGGCGAAGCGGGTTGACCCGCGAACAGGTGCTGGCGCGGATTTCGGGCCAAATGCCCAACAAAGAAAAAATTGCCGTTTCCGATTTCGTGATCGACAACAAGGGCACAATCGACGAGCTGCGCACTTCGACCGAGATGATCGTCGAGGTGGTGAAATCCCTCGCCGGCTTGGACTGACACCACCAGAGTGAATCAGAATTTTAAATTATCCCGGAAAAAATATGATTGAATATCACCAATACAACACGCTTCCCGATGAATACATCGACAGGAAAATCGCAGAATACCTCGCCGAGGATTGTCCCGCAGGCGACGCCACTACCGACCCGATTTTTATGGGCTACGAGGAGGTCTGCGCTCGGGCAGAGGCCGAGGAAGATTTAGTTTTCGCAGGCGCACCGATACTGAAGCATTTCTTTGCCGTCGACAAAATTTCGGAACAAGCCGCCGACGGCCAGCGTATCCCGAAGGGCGGGATTATTGCCCGTTTCAGCGGTTCGGCCAAGGATATTCTCACAAAAGAGCGCGTGTTCCTGAACCTGATCCAAAGGCTTTGCGGCATCGCAACGCTCACGAGCAAATACGCCGAAATTGCTGCTCCGTGGGGCGTCCGCATTCTCGACACGCGGAAAACCACTCCCGGGCTGCGCCTTTTCGAAAAATATGCGGTTACGTGCGGCGGCGGATTCAACCACAGATTGGACCTTTCGAGCGGGATACTGATCAAAGACAATCACATCAACGCTGCCGGAAGTATCACCGGCGCGGTGGCGAAGTCCCGCGCAGCCAATTCAGGGCTGAAAATCGAAGTGGAAGTGGAAAACTTCGACCAGCTCCGCGAAGCAATCGATTGCGGCGCCGATGGGTTCCTTCTGGACAATATGCCCGTGGAAACCACTGTCGAAGCGGTCAGAATCGTTCGCTCTTCTCCGCGGGGCCAGGAGCTGTTCATCGAATCGTCCGGCGGAATCACGCTCGAAACCCTCTCGGGATACGTCCGTACCGGCGTTAATGCAATTTCTGTGGGCGCGCTGACCCATAGCGCTCGCGCGGCAAACATACATCTGGAGTTCTAAATGCCCACACTTTCTCCCGCGCTGATCGGCCTGTACAGAGACTCCCAAGCCGCAATTCGCGAGCGGCTTCGCGATTTCGCCAGTGTGCAGCCGGAAAACTATTTCTACGAAATGGCATATTGCATCCTAACTCCTCAGTCCAAGGCCGAAGGCGCCGAAAAGGCAATCGGCGAGCTTGAGGCCAGGGATTTCCTCGGCCGGCCTTTCGACAGCTCGGCTATACTCAGGAAATATGTTAGGTTCCACAACACCAAATCCGAAAGGCTCATCGCGATTGCCGGGTTGTATCCCGAGGTGGCGGAAATGCTCTCTCGTAGCCTTGCGCCCCTCGAAGAGCGAGCATGGCTTTTGCAGCGAGTCAATGGCTTCGGCATGAAGGAAGCGTCGCATTTCCTGCGGAACATCGGCCGGCGCGGGCTGGCAATTTTGGACAGGCACATATTGAACCATCTGGCCGAGTGCGGAGTGATCGATCCGGCGGCCAAGATTGGGACAGCCGGCCGCTACCTGGAGGTGGAGGGCAAATTCAAGGAGTTCGCCCGGTCAGTCCAAATCGACATGGACGAACTCGACCTGCTGTTCTGGAGCGCAAACACCGGAGCGATAAGGAAATAGCTATAGCACAGGAAATTATTGTAGGGACACCCGCCATTTGATTAGTTGATGTGGTAATATGATGATGTGCTGATTGTCTGAACTGTGATTTATCTGATTTCTATGATTAAAATGAGTTTTACTTGCTACTTTTAACTTTCCCTTTCATCTTGAGATAAAAAGCACATATTATTCATAGCGCGAATACCGTCTGCATATTAAAAATAGTATCGCTATTTTATTCTAATTGAAATGCGAATGATTTGAAATACATGTAGGCCTGCTTGGCAAGTGCTTGCTCTCACTTTTGATGCAAAATGCTGAAATATTAATGAATTTTTACTTAAATTGTTGTGGATATTAATAAGCTTGAAGAAGTCGAGAATCGAATAATCGTCATAAGGAATCAAAAGGTTATCTTAGATAGCGACCTTGCGGGTTTGTATGGCGTGGAAACTCGCGATATCAACAAAGCAGTGAAGAACAATCCAGACAAATTTCCCAAAGGATATTTCTTCGAGGTCTCAAAAGAGGAGAAGATGGAACTGGTGGAAAATTTCCACCACCTCAATCGATTGAAGTTCTCGCCTTCGATGCCTAAGGCATTTACAGAAAAGGGATTGTATATGATTGCAACAATCCTGAAGAGTCCAAAAGCTACTCAAACAACAATCGCAATAATTGAAACTTTCGCAAAGGAAAAAGTTTAACGAAAACTCTTCAAGACCTGAGCACAGCCATCGATGACAAAAAGAAGAAAAGCCTGATGCAGAAAGGTGGCGAACTGATTTCCGAACTAATTGACGACAACTTGCATATCGAGCAAAGCGAAACTACAATCGAAGTTAACTTTGCTCTGCTCAAGCTAAAGCACACAATCAAAAGGAAATGAGCAAGTTAAAATCATATTAATCATTGGAATCAGATAAATCGACAAATGCCTTCAAACCTTCCGAAGGTTTTAACCTATGTATTACACAAAAAACTCTGTGGCATTAACCTTCGGAAGGTTCAGGATCTTTGAAAACCACCCCGCCCTTCGGGCACCCCTCCTTGGCAAAGAGTGGAACGTAAACAACTGACATGTAAGAAGTAAGAGTGATACTACTATTTGGAATGGTAGTATCACTTTCTCGGGGAAGCAATCACCTCATCATCTCAACATCGAATCATCTCATCTGCTCATCATCACATCACCACATCATCACATTAGCTAATCACCACACCACCTAATCATAACCCACTGGCAGGCCGCTTGGGCAAATGCGAAAATGCTCAATAAAAAGTTTAACCAGCTGAATTTCTGTTATATTATATCGTGGGAATGTAGTAAATTTGCAGGTTGCAAGCGGTAGCGGTTTTGCGACTGCTTTGTGTTCGATAAATATGTAATTTGTTTAATAAATCACTGAGCGCAAATGAATAATAAGCTCATTTATCGCGGGTTCGCAGCTATTTCCTTCGTGGTTACCTTTATCACGTATATGCTGACCGCCCAACCATCCACACCGTTTTGGGATTGCGGCGAGTTCACCTCGGCAATCACTTGGCAACAAGTACCCCATCCGCCGGGATCGCCTCTGTTCCTGATGGCGGGCAAAATCGTTCAAATGGTATTTCCTTTTGGCGACATGAACTTCCGCGGGAACATGCTGTCTGTTTTTGCGACAGCCTTTTCTGTACTATTACTATACTTGGTGATTGTAAAGACCATTAATTGGTTCCGCAAGCAACCTGTCGAATCCCTTGCAGATTCACTCTTGGTTTATGGTTCTGCCCTTGTGGGCGCTCTTGCCTTTTGCTTTACGGACACGTTGTGGTTCAACGGCGTCGAATCCGAGGTTTACGCTTCGACGACTGTGCTGACGATGATTTGTGTTTATTTGATGATGCGATGGAACGAAATGGCAGACCAACCGGGCCACGAACGCTACCTGATACTCTTAGCGTATCTGATTGTGCTTTCGTCCGGTGTGCACTTGCTTGCCATCCTTACTGTTTTCTCGATCGTCATGTTGGTTTATTTCCGCAAATACCACCCGACACCAAAGAACTTCATTCTGATGGGAATCATCGCTCTTGTGGTTTTTGGTGCAATCTATAAGATTATTATTCCGATGACGCCGACTTTCCTTGCCGGATATATCAGCTCTAAAGCTATCCGCGAGGGGGCCTCGCCGTCTTATTTCTTCAAAGCACTTCCATATCTTTCGGTTATTGGCGCTTCGCTTTTGCTCTGGTGGAGCCTTCGGAACAAAAAACCTGTCTTTGCTATTTGCTCGGCCGGTTTCGTGCTGATGATGGTGGCCTATACGATTAACTTCCACGTTATCATCCGCGCCAATTCCAATCCTCCGCTGAACGAGAACGCCCCGAAGACTTGGGAAAAACTCGTTTCCTACTTGGGCCGCGAGCAATACGGCGAATCCAAAAACTGGCCGCGCCGCTTCAGCCAAGAACAACGCTACATCCGCTACTACGAAGAATGGAATGGCCACCAATTTGGCAAATGGACTCCGCCGGACGACCGTGGCGAGTTTTCGCAAGTTAACCTTGGCGGCGAATTGAGCTATATGTGGCACTACCAAATGAACCACATGTTCTTCCGCTATTTCTTCTGGAACTTCGTTGGCCGCGAAAGCGACGTCCAAGACGCCTCGTGGGCCTTGACAAATAACAACAACATTGAAGCACTCAATTTCAACAATGGATACGCCTCAGAGTTTCCGATCAAATTCTATGGCTTGCCGTTAATTCTCGGCCTGATCGGACTATTCTATCACTATAAACGCGACAAGAAAACATGGTGGGTCTTCCTAATCATGTTTCTGCTGATGGGCGTTCTTGCCGCCATTGCCCAAAGCCAGCTGATGCCTCAGCCTCGCGAGCGCGACTACTTCTACACTGGGTCGTTTGCTGTATTCTGCCTGTGGATCGGAATTGGGGCCTATTATCTGGCCGAATGGCTCCGCAGCAAAAAAGACTCGGCAGCGGTCGTCGGCGGCTCTATCGTGGTTTCGATGCTGCTCGTGCCGGTTATCATGGGCGCAAACGGCTGGAAGATGCATTCACGCGCCGGAAACTACCTGCCCTTCGACTTTGCTTATAATATCCTCCAAAGTTGCGAAAAAGATGCAATTCTGTTCACCGTCGGCGACAACGACACATTCCCGCTGTGGAATATCCAGGACGTGCTCGGAGTGCGCCGCGACGTCCGCGTCGTGAACCTCAGCCTGGGCGGCACCGAATGGTATTGCCGCGAGCTTCGCGACCGCCAGCCCTGGGGCGCAAAATCAATTCCGCTGACGATACTGGACAACCAGGAACTGTTCAAGAATAACTACGTCGTGGAGCGCCCGAAAGAACTCAGGGTCAACGTGCCGCTCGATGTTATGAGAAAATATACTTCTAACGACTCGATTCTTGCCAATCCGACATTCAACATCACCTACCGCGGCCGCAACCAATCCGCCGGCAAGGATATGCTCGTCTATATGGTCGATGATATGCTCATCTGGGACATCATTAAATCAACGAAATTCGAACGCCCTGTGTATTTCTGCGCAACGGCCGCCTACGACGCCCAACAGCACGGACTCGACCGCTTCCTGCGCAACGAAGGTATGGCCATGAGGCTTTGCCCCGTCGAACAGGTTGGGAACAATCAAGTGCCCGCTTACGACGACAAGATCACAATGGATTGCTTGGTGAATAACGTCGATAACTCGAACAATTATAGCACCGATCAGCATTACGGCTTCAAATTCCGCAACCTGAACAATATGGACGTATACTACGACGACGTCCACCGCAAGTATTTGGAATCGTACCGCGACCTGTATCTGCAATTCTCATCATACTTGGTTTCGATCAAAAAAGATACCGTGAACGGTATCAAAGTTATCGACAAAATGATGGAGCAGATCTCGCCAACACAATTCCCGTTGCTGTACAACAGGATGATACAAATTGCAAGGCTGTACAAAGACGCAGGCGCACATGCCCAAGCGGAAAAGTACGCTAAATTGGCCATGACCAACGCAAAACTCGTCATCGACAATCCGCACCTTCGCAATGCGCAATCGCACACGCTATACGAAGAGTTCACCGGCCGCGGCCGTAACGGCGTCGATGGCGCATACAAATCCTTAGCGGCAGCGTACTCGATTATCGGCGATTACGACAATGCAGTCGCGATTTATTTCACTCTCGTGGACAAGATCCAAGAACAAATGGCCAAAGTAGGCAATAATAAATCGGCCAAACAAGAAGTCGAACTCTATCAGAGGAATATCGGCTCCATTATCAGCCTGATTATTTACATGTCCGAAGACAGACTGAAAGACATCAAGAGCCAAAAAGGCGACGACGCAGCCGCCGCCGAAGGCGAAAAGATGGTGGCCAAATTCACCGAGAGGAAAGACGAGTTCAGTCAAGTTGTAGCCCAACAGTTGCAGCTGATGATTAAAAAATTCAAAGGCGAGAATATTGCTGAACTGATGGAATCCGCCCAAGAATAACAATAACGCTTGCGCCGCGCAACCGGCACAAATCCAAGAGGCCCGAATCCGACGAAATACTTTGGATCGGGCCTTTCCTTTGGTGGTGCTACTATACAGGAGCAAAAAATATTTTTTAAAAATAAAAAATATCTTGACAAAACAAAAAAATAATAGTATATTGCTTTCGTGTTAGAGAATAGTTGTTATTGAGATTTTGGCAAATTCGTTGATCCCTTGTCCTACACTACAAATAATCCGATTCTCATTGGTTTAAAGTGAATACAAGATAACGTCCGAATACGATTCGAGCTATAGGTTTAGCTCGCAATTATATTTCATTTTTTTATTTTTTGGAGTTTTTAAAATGGTTACAATTTATGTCGGAAATTTGAATTTCCGTTCGACCACAGAAGAAGTAGAGGAACTTTTCGGTAAATACGGAGCAGTTTCATCTTGCAAAATTATCATCGACCGCGAAACAGGCCGCTCAAAAGGCTTTGGATTCGTCGAGATGGAGCAAGACGAAGCCAACTCGGCAATCGAAGCCCTCAACGGTATTGAATTCAATGGCAGGAACATCCGCGTCCACGAAGCCAAAGAACGTACCGAGAGAGAACGCCCCAGCTTCCAACAAAGAGATGGTGGATTCAATCGCGACAGGCGCTCCCAATCGCAAAACGCTTGGTAATGACTAAATTTTTGACTTAATTGGAAATCTATTATTCTAAAAAATACATTTTTCATTTTGTCTTTTTTGCAGCCGGCTCGGAGAAATCCGTGCCGGCTTTCGTTTGTGCGCTCGCTTTTGCAAATCTCGAACGGAGTAGTTATTTTTACACTCGTGAGTTGGTGGAATTTCAAGAAACGAATATTCGGAGGATCGTAATGCTGGCACGAAAAGAAAAAATCTATGAATCAAAACGCCCTTTTCATTTTCTTTCCTTCGCAATGTTTGCATTGGCCGCCATCGCGCTCGGTTCGTGCACTGTTTACAACAAATCGACAGTCCCCGAACTCAGCGCCGGCATCGACCAGTTCGTTGGCAGTTCGGTGCCGATACACTACCAGTCCGAGGGCAAATGGAAAACCTCAAAAGCGCGCAATAACGACCTCGATGCAATGAAGGAGACATGCAATTTTATCAAATCGGAAACTGATTTCGCAAAATTTGAAAAATTCGTCGAAGAAAAAGCCGCCTCGGAAGGCATTGCAAAATGGAATAAAGCAGTTATTCTTTTCAACAATCTCCGGCTGAACGGAAAAAAAGGCCCAGTGGCCATTTACCTTTTCTACTCCGACAACAAAACATACATCTTCGGCCAGCAGCCCCGCACTGCGCCGTTCGAGCGCATTGCCAAAAGCCCCACTATCCCCACGGCCGTCCTAATGTTCTCCTCGAACCTTTCGGACGGGATGCACGTGGCCGAACGCGACGAACAGGGCGAAGCCTATTTCTCGATCCATGCCGGCGAGAGCAATCGAAGCTTCGGAACAATGAATTTCCTCGACGAGAACCCGAAAGGATATGTGCTGTCCCCCGGCGAGAGGGCATATTGCAACCTGATGGGCCTGATTAGATCAGCCATCGAAAACAAGGAATAGCAAAAAGTGGATCTTAGCTGTTTCGAGTGGGATACGTGTTAGAATATTTTTAAATGCAGCCATTTGCAGTAACAGCATCTTTCCCAAACCAGAACTGCAATGGAAATAAATGTGTAGGGGCGGGTTCCAAACCCGCCCTTCGTAATTAGTTGACCCATATATACTTCATAAGGCATGGAATATATTGAAATAAGAGGAGATTCCCGCCTTCGCGGGAATGACACAAACACGCGAATTCAAATAGTAAATGATATGACTCCAAGAAGAATATGGTTTTATTCGAAGTAGGGGCGAGGTGACCTCGCCCTCACATTATGTATTTTACGAAAAGTAAAAATTCTATGTTTCTGAATGGAGACTGGCTACCCCATACAATTCGTTATAAAACCAAAAAAGTTTTGAAGGCCTAAATAAATTTTGAGAAATAGTGCATGGCAATACCGGACGAAACGGCTACGTTAAGGGATTCGGCGCCGCCACGGCCACTAATCAGGTAGCTGTCGGTTACGGCCTTTCGCGTCTGCTTGGAGACGCCGTGGGACTCGCTTCCGAACACCAATCCAATCTTGCCGGAACTTGGCACAATTGATTCAATCTGTTTCTTTGCGCTCAATTCGGCAGAGAAGACGGAGAAGCCTTGGTATTTCTCCTTGATGAATGCTGGCAAATCGTCGGTTTCGGCCACGCGCATCCTGATGAACGAACCCATAGTGGACCTGATGGTCTTCGGATTGAAATAGTCGGCGCATTCGGGTCCGAGAATAATGTTAGGAAAGCCGAACCAATCGGCATTTCTGATGATTGTCCCCACGTTCCCCGGGTCTGCAATCCCGTCGAGAGCAATGAAGGGTCCTGAATTGACTTCCGGGACGTCGCGCATTTCGACGATCGCCAAGATGCCCTGCGGAGAGACTGCCGAGGAGATCCGCTCGAATTCGTGAGGCTCGGCTGTTACGATTGTGATTCCTTTTTGGTCGAACTGTTCGGCAAGGTTGAGCGCGAAGCCAGTGGAGCGTTCTTTGATGATTGCCATGCGAACCGAGAAATCGGACAGCAGCAATTCTTCGCATATTTTTTCGCCCTCGGCGATGAATAGCTTATGCTCCAACCGATATTTCTTCAGTTTGAGCGCACCGACGAGTTTTTTTTCGTTATTTGATATTCTCCGCAAGTACACCTTTTCGAGCTACCACCTTTCCCAATGGATGCGTTCCGGCTTGAACTTGTCTTTCGGTTGGTCGGTTCCGGTTGGAGCCCCGATCGGAATCACGCACAGCGGCACTATATGCTCGGGGATCGAAGTGTTCGCGCGAACTGTAGCGATTCTTGCTTCGTCTGGGAACGCAGCAGTCCAAACGGCACCCAGGCCCAAAGACTCGGCAGCGAGCAGTATGTTTTGCGTAGCCGCAGCGCAATCCTCGGCCCAGTGGGTCAGCCCGCCTTCGTTTTTCATATCGCCACAGACGACGATCGCTCCGCCGGCCTGTTTCAGCATTTTCGCAAAGGGCAGCCCATCGGCAAGCGCGTCTAGCGTTTGGCGGCCGGTTATTGCAATGAATTCCCAGGGTTGAGTATTCTTTGCGCTTGGCGCGGCCATTCCCGCGCGAATCAAAAGCTCGAGAGTTTCCTTTCCGACAGTGCCGGGAACCATGTTTCTGACGCTTTTGCGTGAGAAAATCGTGTTCAGCGTATCGTTAGCATGTGTATCCATTATTATCGGTGCCATTCATTAACAAAATATCTAAACAAATATAATAATAAAATGTTTATTCGCTTAATTGAATTTTTTTCTTTGGCAAATGAATGGGCGGGTTTGGATTCCTTCCATTCATTGCTAATGTACAAAACTTATCCATGACTCGCGGGCAGCCATCGGATGAGCCAACAGATTTTGAACCTTATGAGCTTCTTTTAACCTTAATAGCGCAGAGATATTCTTCAAGAATATTGACTATATTCGATAATATAAAGTGTTTCAATAAGGTAATAATGTCTTTTGAAAATAATAATGCTTGGGCTACAAAGGTAAACGATGATGATAAGGTTTGTTTATGTAGAATAAACATTCATATTGATATAAAACCTTGAATTTGAATAGGATACTCATTCTGGCGGGCTGTCTGGACAAGGGCACGTCGTGCAGTGCCCCTACAAAAATTTACTGATGGCAGATTGCAATCATTACATCAGCTAATCAACTAATCCAAGGGCGGGTTTGGAACCCGCCCCTACAGATCTTTCAACTTTTTCTGCTCATCAACTAATCGTGAATTTGGATGCTATTTCTTCTTCAGCTGGTTCAGTTCGGCCACGATAGTGATAATATCTTCGGGAGTGAAGCCTTTTTCGGTGGCGGCGGTTTCGATTGTGCCCCACGTAGGCTCTCCGCAACGCAGGCAGCGAATCCCCCGATTCATCAAGTATCCGATCGCTTCCGGTACCTCGTCGATCAGGTCTTCGATACTCGTATTTTTTGTGATCAGCATGATATTTCCTTGTCTGGCCAAACAACTTGAGTGAAAAGACTATAGCGATGAAGGAGGTCTAACAAACATCAACGTATCAACACAACAAAATTAGGGGCTGTCTCAAAAGTGTCATTCTGAACGAAGTGAAGAATCCATTGCCATTCTTAAGTCAATGCTAAATATGGATGTTTCACTTCGTTCAACATGACCAAGCAACAGTTTTTCTCGCTTTTGAGACAGTCCCCTACAGGAAAAATTCTATTGGTTATTTCACGCCGAAAACTTTATCAATTGCCTCCACATAGCCTTCCTTGGGCATTGCCCCGACCGACATTTGCGGCTGGCCGTCCACGGGCACGAACAGGACAGACGGAATGCTGCGGATGCCAAAGACGGCGGAGAGTTCCTGCTCCTCCTCGGTGTTGATTTTGAAGATATCAACCTTTCCTTCGTAGGTTTTCGATAGTTCTTCCATGATTGGCGAAAGCATCTTGCACGGGCCGCACCAATCGGCGTAGAAATCGATGATGCACGGGCGAGTGCCGTTGTATTTCCATTCTTTGTTGTTTTCGTAGTCGAACACTTTCTCGAGGAAAGTTTGTTTCGTAAGGTGTTCCATATCTGATGAATCAATATTGTTTAACAAACCAACTATTGGGGGAAACGAACGTCGAATTGATTTATTGTTAAATTTTAACAATGTGAATAATTGATATTTCAAACGAAATAAATAACTTTGATAAATAATAAAAACAGTTTATAATTGTTACTACGTATAGGACTGCCATCGCAATCCAGATGGTGAAGGTTGTTCTGGGCCCGCAATTCTTTGGGAAAAAGGTGGAGAAGGGCGGCAGGACAATTTTCATCGCTTGCCGATATGTACATTTTGATTGAAATAAATGGGAAATTCTTGGACTGCCATGAATGACGCAAAAAAAACAAAAGCGCAACTGATCAAGGAATTGGAGCAATTGCGCAAACAATTGCAACAATTGCCATCGGGAGCGGCCCACCCCAGCCCCGAGTCGATTGCATTTATCGAGGATATCAAAGAAATTGTATTCTTCGCGGATCCTCGAGGCAACTGGACGTACCTGAATAGGGCATGGGAGGTGGAAACCGGCTACTCCAAAGAAGAGACGATTGGCAGGCACTTCTCTGAATTTCTGTACGAAGAGGACAAGCCGAGGACAGGCGAATTATTTTCCGAGCTTTTCACGGGCGGATTGGAATCGACACGCGAAGAGATACGCATGGTCAAAAAAGATGGCCAGTACATTTGGATCGATGTCTTTGCCCAAAGGGTTACGGAGTCTGGTGATGAGGTCGTGGCGGTTAAGGGGACAATACTCAACATAAATTCCCGAAGGATAGCCGAAGAGAGGCTTCGCGAAAGCGAGAAGCGATATTATTCATTGTTCAACAATTCGCGGCTTGGCGTCTATCGGACGACGCCCGGAGGAGTTTTCACGCTTGCGAATCAGGCTATGGTGGACATTCTCGGATACGGCAGCGTCGATGAACTGTTGAATATGAACATTAACAACATTTCCCCCGAAGTGAGCCAATACAGAGAGGAATTCAAACAGGCAATCGATTCCGGTGGATACATCGAGGGTTTCGAATCTGTTTGGCGCAGGAAAGACGGCAATCTCGTCAATATCCGCGAAACGTCGGTTGCCAATCGAGGCCCGTCGGGCGAAATCGAATACTACGAAGGATTTGCCGAAGACGTTACTGCCCGCGTACAGGCGGAAAACGCACTCCGCGAAAGCGAAGAATTGTACAGAATCGTGGCATCGAAACTTCCCGATTTCGTACTGATCTACCACGAAAACAAAATCGATTATATAAACGATTCCGCCCTGAAACGTACCGGATTCACCCGCGAAGAGGTTCTTGGCCACGAGATATCCGACTTCATTCCCGTTTACCAACATGAATTAATCCGCGAAAAAATGCGCCAACGCATGATCGGGCTGGAGCTGCCGGACTACGAAGTCGATATAATCGCTAAGTCCGGCGAATTGGTTCGGACCGTGCTGCGCGCAGAAATAATGAATTTCCGCGGGAAATTCGCTTTCATTGTCGTACTGAACGACATCACCGAAAGAAAAAAAGCGGAAAAAGAACTGCGTCGCAAAGAGACGCTCCTGCGTGCAATGACCAATTCAGTGCCTCTGGCCTTCTTCGTCGTCGATAACCGTACGGACGAAATACTTTATTTCAACAATCTGTTCGTGGACATGTGGAACGCAGCGAATCTGCGTATGGACATGCTTTCGGGCCGCTCCAACGCTTCGGATGTACTTTCGAAGTGTTCCCAGTTGGCCCAGGACGCTATCGGATTCATTGATTTCTTTATGAAAATCAAACTCGGCGAACCGGTCGAGAGCGCCGAAACAGAAGTAATAATGAAAAATTTCGATACGGTACGAATTTTCAGCGCGCAAATTCGAGACGAATACGACGAATACTACGGCAGGCTCTACGTGTTCGAGGACGTAACCGAAAAGAAAAACTTTACCGTGCACCTCGAAAAGCAGCGCGAGACGCTACTGTCGATGCTCGACGCGCTCCCGCTGAATATTTCGCTCAAGGACAAAGACCTCAAGATCACTTTCGTCAACGAACAAACCGTGAAGACTATTGGGAAGCCTAAATCCGCTCTAATAGGGAAAACTGACTTCGACATCATGGACCGAGACGCGGCAAACAAGTCGCGAGACTTCGACCTTACGGCTTTCGAGAAAAATCGTTTGATTGCAAACGAAGCCGAAGTGATTCTTGACGGGAAAAAGCTGTATTTTCTCAATGGCAAAAAGCCAATCCGCTTCGAAACGACCGGCGAAGTGCTGCTCCTGAGCTATTCTTTCGATATCACCAGCCGCAAACGAGTCGAGGACGAGATACGCAACACCAAAGAATTCCTCGACCGCGTGGTCGATGCGCTGCCGATTCCTGTATTTGCAAAGAATCAAGAACGGCGCATCATCATTGCAAACAAAGCGCTTACCGAACTGATGAAACTTAGCAAAGACCAGATGCTCGGCAGCGCAAAGAAAGACATGCCTGCGAATTTCAATTCCATAGAGTATTCTGCAGCCGAAAACAAAGTCTTTACGACCGGTTTGCCCGTCGAACTCGAAGAACACTTCATATTCCCCGATGGAGACGAAAGAGTATTTAGCACGAAAAAATCTTTGATTACCGATGCGGACGGCAACAAAATTCTTCTCGCCAGCCTGTCCGAGGTTACCGATTACTTGAGGACTCAGGAGAAACTGGCATCGCTGAATGAATTATATAATATTGTAACCTCCATTTCGACAGGCTTGATAAATACGTCTGTGGATATTGTCGAGAGCTATATCATCAATGCTTGCAGGAGGCTGGCCGAATTCGGACAGATGGACCAAGCAACTATGTTCGTCCGTAGCCCCGAAACGAATGAAATCGAACAGCATTTCTTCTGGAATGCGCCCTTGGGCAAACCGATTCGCTATGCGGCAGGGCACGTCAGATTGCTCTCCGAGAGCCTTGGCTGCAACGATTATTATTACATCCCGGACGTCGATGCGTTGGGCGCTCACCAACAAGAGGAACGCCAAATCCTCTCCGAAGGCGCGATCAAGTCGTTGGTGGCGGTTCCTTTGAATTGCAATGGAGTGTTCCTCGGATTCCTCGAACTCGATTCCACAAGCAAGTCCCGCAAATGGGCCATCGAAGCGATCCTGCTGCTTCGAATGGTGGGCGAAATCATTGCCGGCAGCTATGAGCGGAAGCAATTCGAAAGCGCACTGATCCGCGCCAAGGAACTGGCCGAAATTGCAAACAAGGCAAAAAGCGAGTTCTTGGCAAACATCAGCCACGAGATACGCACTCCGCTGAATGCAATTCTCGGTTTCAGCGAACTGCTGCGCGAGCACCTCAAGGGCAACAGCAAATACAACGACTATATTCGCGGCATTACGAACGGCGGGCAGAACCTACTCAATATTATCAACGACATATTGGATCTGTCGAAAATCGAAGCTAATAAACTAATCATCAATCCCGAGCCAATGAACCCCAGGCGAATCATCGAAGACGTCCGCCAGATCTTTTCGCTCAAGACGAAAGAAAAAAATATCGATTTCACTGTCGGCATCGACCCCGTTTTGCCGAAATCGCTAATGCTGGACGAAGTGCGTCTGCGCCAGGTGCTTTTCAACCTGATTGGCAATGCTGTCAAGTTCACCCAAGAGGGCTTTATCAAGGTCGAGTTCAAATTGCTTTCGTTCGACGAAACAGCCGGCACGGTTGAATTGATGATCTCCGTAACCGATTCGGGCATCGGGATCCCCGAGAGCCAGCAGGCGCTGATATTCGAGGCATTCCGCCAGCAGGAGGGCCAATCCACTCGTCTGTATGGCGGCACGGGGTTGGGCCTGACGATCACGAAACGCTTAGTCGAAATGATGCAGGGCGAAATATCTGTCCGAAGTACGCCGGGCGTGGGGTCGTCGTTCCGAATCGTCCTGAGGAATATCGGCGTTGTGGATATCGTATCGCCCGAAGAGTTGGACAGCACAGAAATCAATATTGAATTCGAGCCATCAATAATTCTACTGGTCGAGGACATCGAATCGAACAGGAGCATTATCCGTGGGTATTTGGAAGACTACAATATTTCCATATACGAAGCCGAAAACGGAGAGGAAGCCTTGCAATCCATTTCGAGGACGAATCCTGACCTGATACTGATGGACCTGCAAATGCCGGTGATGAACGGTTTCGAGGCCACAAGACGGCTCCGGGCCAATCCCGAGACGGCCGAGATCAAAATCGTCGCATTGACGGCGTCCGTCGTCGATGACCAATCGCCCGGCATCAAAGAACTCTTCGATGCTTTCCTCCGCAAGCCCATATCGAAGTCTGAGCTTGTCCGGGCGCTGGCGGAATATATTAAGCATCATGAGATTGAAAACGCCGAAGTTGGCCATATCGAAAAAGTGCAGAATACCCAAAAATATGGTTCGCTTTTTGTTAAGAAGAATACTGAAATGTACAGAGAATGGCAAGAAAGAATTAAACCGCAATTTGAGCAAATCAGCCAAACGATGTACGTCGGAGAAATCAAAAGGTTCGCATCCGAATTATTGGCCTTAGGCCGAAAGTACGATGAGCAAATAATTTCGGGATATGCCGTTGATTTGTT
>CAZSWR010000021.1:0-40719 GCA_964610885.1 uncultured Hyphomicrobiales bacterium
TTATTTTAGTGGAAACAATTCAATAGTTACTGTGCCGTATAATGCTAAAATGAATCTCTCAAATTCTTATACTATCGCTTTATGGATAAAACCAAATACTGGTTATGGATATTTTCCAGATAATAATCCCAATGTAACATTCCTTTCGAGATGGTATGGTGGTGTTTATCAATCATGTTCTTACATGTACTCAATCCATCCAGGAACAGGTATATTTAGGGCTTATCATTCGACAGGCACAGGATACAGGTGTATTGAAAGTACAAGTACAATTCCTGTAGGCGTTTGGACACATATAGCATTTGTATTTTCAAATCAGACAATCACATTTTACATGAACGGTGATTATATTGGTGAATCAGCAATGAATTCTCCTCTATCATCAGTTGAAGATTTAACGGTTGGAGGGCTAAGGCATCAAGGGAATACAACGAACGAGAATTCGTTCACTGGAAGTATCGACAATCTTTACATCTACAATAAGGCTTTAACGGCGCAGGAAATCGCTAAAATGGTTAGCAAATAAGAAAATGATCGAGGTAAATAAGGGTTGCTTTTAATAGGCAGCCCTTTTTTATTTTGTGATAATCCTTTTTGTTTTATTAACAAATGCTTGATAAGTTCCATTAATAAGGAACTCCAGATAGACAGGATCGGAATTGTTAGAAATTCCTAATCGCGGAAGGCAATTCAAATAGTCCGAATGCGCTGCGAACAGGCTGCCAACGCGCGTGGTCGTGGCTGTCGAATAGCAATCAACCGCCTTCAATTCTTCAATCTCCCTTGCCCCAACGTCTTCCCTCCCCCCGTAGGGATAGGCAAAGTGGATGACTTTGCGGCCAATATTTCCCTCGATAATCTTTTTGGAATCAATATATTCGCTCCGCACTCGTTCGATGCTCATTTTGGAAAGCGAAGCATGGCTTACGGTATGCGAGCCGATAGTAACGAGGCTGTCGGAAGCGAGCTGGTTGATTTCCTCCCACGAAAGCATTTCGCTCCGAGACTTTGCGAATATATCGTCTGTGAACACGTTCATCACTGTGTTTATATCTTCCGGTTGGCCCTGCTTGATAATCCTGTGCAATTGCGAAAGAGCCGACCGCTTTGATTCGGTAGTGCTCAAGTCAAACCTATAATGCACACCCAAGTAATCAAATTCCACTTCGTTATTTGCTGCGAGGAAATCTTCGAGTATATGCGTCCAAAGCGGAATCCGCGAGTCCGCATAGCCAGTGGCCACATACACCGTGAATGGAATGCCAAGTTTTTTCAGCACTGGGTACGCGTAGTCTAAGTTGTCTTTGTATCCGTCGTCGAAAGTAACGGCAAAGAAGTTTTTCTTATTGCCTCCGAGCAGGCCAGGAATCTCTCCGAGGCTAACCGGCTGGTATTTGTTAGCGATGAAGAACTTCATCACGGATTCTAACCGTTCGGGAGTCGTCTCGATGCATGACTTGCCATCGGGGAAGAGAGCATCACCCGAAGTCGGCCTTACAGAATGGAATGCCAGTATCATTCCTTTGCCAGAGTGAGTTAATCGCGATATTTTGTATAATCCAGTCGAGTAAAGAATTTTTTTAGGGTTCATATCTATTGCCATAAAACAAATTCAGAATAAAGGAAATCTATGTCCTGAGGTAAAAGTTTTTCACTTTTGTAAACATTCGGACATGGCCTGCCTGTGTTGTAAATCAAGGAATAATCTATTCCTTCACAATAAAATTCCTCAAAATATGCCCCAACAACTTTATTCTTGAGACATATTTTGAATATTATGGAGCGGATATTTTTTTTCAGAAATTCAGGATTACTAATATATGCAATATAGGCAATAGGCAGTTTCCTGATTTGCTTAATTTTATACGCAATCAAACAGTTTTCGTCCTGATTTGAAAAATTCATAAAACTGATAAAATCACAAATATTATCATCAAGAATTCTCTTCTGAGACAAAGGAAGCAAAGTAGTATCAATGCCATCATTTTTCTTTGATGTAAGTTTACTATTAAAAAATGGCAATGGGAAAAAAATCTTTGAATGCTGCCCTAAATCTTTGAAGCCAAACCTTTTCCAAACAATATAAGCATCAGGAATCGTTGTAAAACTTGTAATCACATAATCCTTCATTTTCAGCAAAGGTTTCGTTAGCAACAGGCTCTCGTGGCGGAATTCCTTTTCGACGATCCACGAAGAGATGTTGCAGAAAGTGATTTCCTCGTCCCGAATCAGGCGCTTCGCGAAGATAAGCCCGATGAATCCAACGATTCGGCCGTTATTCTCGAGTCCGTACCCCACAATTCCTTCTTCGTGGTTCCAGCGATTTTCGAAGAGGCTCTTCCATTGCTCGTCCGAAATAGTAGAATTCTCGAACTGGTGCAGCAGAGGAAGCACTCGCTCGTAGTCGTGGGGATATATTTTGATAAGTTCAGACATAGCAATACAATCAGATGTTATTCGATAGTAATAATCCTTGTCAATTCCGTGAGCAAATCGAATCCGTCCCAAACCGGCGCGAAATCCAACGATTTGCCGATCGGCACGATGCGGTCGCACCCTCTCGATACGATTGAAGCAACGAATGCCTCGAGTTCGCCGTGGCCAAATCCGAAGTAAGACATTGTTTGGTCTTTCGGAGAGACGAAGGCTCGGATTTTCTCGAGCGATGCCAAAAAAACTTCCCAGAAGAATCCGCCGCCGCATGTGTCGCGGCACAGTCCCGGGTTGTTTTGATTTGCCCGTATGACGGTTGCTTCGCCCGATCGCGGAATGCCGGCTTTGATAAAGCTATCGGCAACAGCCGCCTGAAGGAAAAGCTCAACAGCTTTGCTGTTCGCGACGGATATATCGTCGGAGTATTTTCTCCTGTGTATCTCTTGGTTCAGCCCGGCCCAAAACAGTTCGGAGGCTTTTTCGTTTTCGTCGCCGGAGCCTACGAAATACACAGCCCGAGGCGAAGAGCAGCCCAATTGATTGAATTGGTATGCGTCGGCGAAGAATTTCGCTGCTAAATCTGCTTTTTGCTTTACGTCAGTTTTCAGATACTCCGAAGATTTGATAGCAGTAAACGAAGTTTTGTCCGCGAAAGAAATATCCGTTGTAGTAGGTTTTGCTGGCAATGAGCGAATTGCTTGCACAGACTCATCGCCGCCCCAGATGACCCTCGTATCGGCGCGTTCCGAGATAAAGGACGCAACTTCGTCATCGTGCGGATATGTGAGAATTGAGACTCGATTGCGGATTTCTTCGGCGTTTCCGAGAGTGGAGTTAATTATATCAATAAGGATTTCCATTGTGGCGTTTGGAGTCTGCGACACTCGGAGTATATTTATGTTTCCCGCCAAAAGCGAGAGCGCCCAAGAGTAAACGAAGATTGTTTCCACATTCGCCGGTGCCGAATGGAAGGCGACGCCACGAGGTTTGATAAATGATTTGGCAGGGATTCGGCGCGAAAAGTCCTCAACAATTTTCGAGATATTTGATTTCCGCAGCCAAAAGGCGAGCGCGACCAAATCGGGAATCGAAGCTGCCGATTTGCTTTTCAGTATGTTAGCGCTCAGTTCCGAAAGGAAAGCGATCGAATCCTCCGAGAAACTACCGAGCAGATTCCGGCCAAAGAACTGATCCGTCCAAATCTCTAAGTGGGACTTGGCTTCGATTCTTTCCGGTGAAAATACTGTTATCATCTCTTTTCCAATTAATGATTGTAAACATCCGAACAGCCGCGAAGTTCTGCCTGTGGGATCCTTCCGCTAACGGAGAAATAAGTGCCTTTGCGGCCGCAAGGGCAGCCGTCGGTGCCATGAACCACGCCGAGGTCTTCCGTCAGAATGGAATGCCCGGGATAGCTGCGTGGGATGATGCTCATCGTCTGGAGAATGCCTTCTTGGCCGTTGCTAATTGGAGCGAAGGTTCGGAAATCGCGCGCAATCACCTCGGAAAAATTCGCACAATGGAAGAACCCATGCTCGCATTCCATGAATACGCTGCCCACCTGTTCGACCATTCCATAGAAATTGTGAATATTTGTAATTCCTGTTTCGTCGCGGATACATTTCTTAAATTTATCATTTGAAACAGCTTGGTCGGCCAGTTTTTTCCAGCCGCCGCTGTGGATCAGCGTGCTGCCATCGAGGTTTACTTTGATTCCCCTTGAAACAATCTCCTGATAGAAAAACTTCCAAACCATGAAAGTGAATCCGAAAATTAGCAATGGCTCGTTTCTGTGCCTTTCGAGGAAATCTTGGAATTCCGGAAAGCGAATCTGAAAATTCTCATCGAGCAGATAGAAATGGTCTCGCCCGAAATTGGAAAGCCCAACCAACCCAGCCCCGCGAGCAGACATACCGGAACTTGTGTTTACCGAACTTTCGCTATCAACGATTATCATTGGCAGCCGCTTGGGGCCGATGAAACTTGTTACAATCGAAGCAAGAGTCTTGGTTTGCATCACCGAAGTCTCTCTGTCTAAGTATATCTTGCTGAATCCTGCATCGGTCGTGCCGCTCGATTTGAGCAACCTTACGACGTTTTCTTGTGGAATGCTTTTCAGGTCTAACAGCTTGAACAGACGTACCGGCAGGAATGGTATTTCCTGAAGGGAATCGTATTCGGTACGCCCTGCGAATAGTCTATTGATGATTGAAGCGTATTCACCGCATCGGCCATAGTGGAACCGAGTCAAATCGTTGAATTCCGAAAGCAGCATCTGATTCTTTTCGTCAGAGACAATCGAGTATTGCTTAGCGCTCAACATATCTTCGATTCTTACCATTGCATCAATTCCTTAATTTTTTTGTAGTCCTTTTTGCCCGATTCCAGAGTAGGAATTCTGTCGATCGGCAATACGCGCAGAAGCGAATGATGCAATCCGAGAGTAGAAGCCAGGAAAGTAGCAATGCTTGAAATGTCAGATTCGGTTGCCCTTCCGACTGCAATGCGCAGCTCTTCGTCCGATGGCGAGGCAGC
Organism: uncultured Hyphomicrobiales bacterium; assembly: GCA_964610885.1. Taxonomy (GTDB): domain Bacteria; phylum Bacteroidota; class Ignavibacteria; order Kapaibacteriales; family UBA2268; genus CAZSWR01. Next base: position 4,969 of record CAZSWR010000021.1, read on the forward strand.
ACAAAGCAGCCCGGCCTCCTTTTCGACCATTCTTTCCACTTCGTCAAGGTTTATCCGCTGTCCTAGTAGTTTTATGAACCTCTTAAGCCTTCCGGTGATGTACAGAAATCCATCTTCGTCCATGTATCCGTAGTCGCCCGTTGGCAGCACTCCATTCATCACGTCGGGCGCGGACAGGTCTTCGCGGCATTCAGCGTAGCCCATCATAACGTTAGCGCCTCTGTATATAACTTCGCCCGAACAATTTGGTGGTAGCTCCGATCCTTCTGCTGAGCGAACTGACAGCGCCCCGCCCGGGATAGCAATGCCACAAGAACCGAGCTTCTCGTCAATTCTTTCGTATGGCAGATAGCTTATCCGTGCTGTGGCCTCGGTTTGGCCATACATAACAACGAACCGGAAACCTTTTTCTTTGGATATGGAATTAAACAATTCCACTTTGTCTTTTGCTAATTTGCCTCCGGCTTGAGTCATCAATTGAAGAGAAGGTAGATTCATTCTTGCGAATCGTAATTGTTCCAGCTGGTGGTACGAATATGGCACTCCTTGTAGGGCCGTAACATTATTTGATTTGAATTGCTTCCAGAAAGGAGCTTGGACGATGGTGTCGTTCGTGGCGACAATGCAAGCCCCGGTTGCTGCATAGGTGTTCACAACCGATAGCCCATAGGAATAGCTCATCGGCAGATTGGTAATGGCGCAATCGTTATCGCTGATCTTCAAGTACTTAATTATGGAATCTGTGTTAGCTTTGATGTTCGTGTACGACAGACGGACCAGCTTGGGGCTGCCTGTGGTGCCGGAAGTGGTAAGAAGAACGGCAGTATCATTATTTATCGGTGTTTCCGGTGGACTTGTGGATTTAAAGACTCCGATCCCGGAGTATTCAAAGTATTGGGAAAACGAATCCGTTGGCCTGAAAGCATCGCCAAAAGGTAAGATAAAATCCGGCGAATATGTTTTTATCAGGTTGTTTATCAAATCCCCATCGGTATTTGCGTTAATGAGCAAAACCGCATTGCCCGAATTAACGCAAGCGAAGTAGGCAAGAATACTCAGCACGGAATTGTCGCAAATGAGCGCAATTAGTTTTTTCGACGGAGTCTGTAGGGCGTCGGAAAGTCTGGAAATAGTTTCGTAGATCTGAGAATAGCCCCACGCCGTACCCGAATCTGATTGGACGAGACGTAGGTTGCGAAAGCCACTATATTCATCGACTGTAAACAAAATTATCCCAAAGGTTTGGTTTGTGTTAAATAATCATTCCGCCATCGACTCCGATCACTTGTCCGGTTACATATTCCGATAGGTCGGAAGCAAGGAATAGTGCAACTTTTGCAATGTCATCGGGCGTTCCAATGCGGCCCATACGGACGGATTTGATTCTTTCTTGGAAAATTTCATCGGGTAGATTTGTCGTCATGTCCGATTCAATAAAACCCGGTGCGATTGCGTTGACTCGAATCTTCTGCGGGGCAAGCTCTTTGGCAGCCGACATAGTGATACCAATCACAGCAGCCTTGCTGCCACCGTATACTGTCTGGCCGGTATTGCCAAATCGGCCGATAATCGAAGCAAGGTTGATAACCGAACCGCCATCATTTCTTGCCATAAGCCGCGAGGCATATTGGGTGTTGTACATCACCGAATAGACATTTGAATTGTATGTCGATGCAATATCCGCCTCGGAGACCATTGGCAGGAAATTGTCGCGAAGGACTCCAGCATTGTTGACGAGTATGTCTGCCCTTTTGAAAGATTTGAAAACTGAATTATAAAAAGATTTGACTTCGCTTGGGTTGCCTGCGTCGAACCTATACGGAATGCATAAATTGCCCGAGATGGAATTGATTTCTTCGGCAGTTGATTGCAGCAATTCTTCGCTACAATAGTCATTAATAAGCACTGTGGCGCCGTTAGATGCCAGTGCCAAGGCAATTGCTTTGCCGATACCCTTGGCGGCACCGGTAACGATTGATACTTTGCCCGAAAGGTTAAAACTGTATTTCATATTTTGATACTATCTCCTTTGCTTTTCCAAATGAATTCATATCGATAACGTCTTCGGTATCGATCATAATATCAAATTGTGATTCAATTGCTGCAATCAATTTCATGTGGGCCACTGAATCCCATTTCCCGAATCCATAGCTAAAATCGTCTTTCAGTTCGGATTCGGCGACACCAATACTATCGGCGAATGCAGACAGGAGTTTCTCGAGGTTTGTCATTCTATACTCTTACTTATTTAATCAGTAATACACTTTAATATAATCGAAAATTTGAAGTTGCCTCCATCATTTCTTGCGTTTATTGCCGCCAGCAACGAAAAATATGGCAGCCGCCACCTACAAAAATACAAAAATTTCTGTTGCAAATACACCCTTAGTTCGTTGCTAAATTCTTTGAGCAATTTCATTAATTACACTCATTAGCCTGCTTTGCCCAAAAGTCAATTTGAATCAATCCTACTTTCTGTTATCTTTGCATCTGTGGGGTTGCAAATATTTAGAGATTTATGTTCATACCAACGACACAAGATGAAATGAGGAAACTCGGATGGGGCAGGCCGGACGTCGTAATCGTCTCCGGCGATACCTATATCGACGCGCCGAGCGATGGGGCCGCCGCAATCGGGAAATACCTCGCGGCCCACGGCTTCCGCGTCGGGATCATCGCCCAGCCGGACCTTTCCGATTCCCGCGACATTACACGCCTCGGCTCGCCACGCCTTTTCTGGGGCGTTACCGCCGGTTGCGTCGATTCGATGGTCGCCAACTACACAGCACTCCGAAAAAGAAAGCGCAAAGATGACCTTACGCCAGGCGGCGAAAACAACCGTCGGCCGGATCGCGCCGTTATCGCATACGCAAATGCGATTCGGAAATATTTCAAATCGCCCGCCCCGATAATTCTCGGCGGTATCGAAGCCAGCCTCCGCCGCATCGCGCACTACGACTACTGGTCGGATTCCGTACGCCGGCCGGTCATTTTCGACGCAAAAGCAGACGGCTTGGTCTATGGAATGGGGGAGAGGACAATCCTCGAAATTGCAAATAAAATCAAAAATGACGAAGACTGGCGCTCCACGCGCGGCCTGTGCTTCATTTCGCGGGAAATGCCCGAAAACGCAATCGAACTGCCGAGCTTCGGTGCCGTAACCGAAAGCAAAGAGGCATTCCTCGATATGTTCAATGCCTTCTATAAGTACTCGGAGCCTTTCTATTCGCAAACATTGGCCCAAGAGGTCGGCGGACGCTATTTGGTCCAGAATCCGCCGCAATTGCCCCCAAGCGAAGAGGAATTGGATAGCTACTACGCCCTCGGCTACGAGCGCGAACCGCATCCGTTCTATGCAGCTCAGGGCGAAATCAAGGCCTGCGAAACAATCCGGCATTCGATCACTTCGCACCGAGGCTGCTATGGCGAATGCTCTTTCTGCTCGATCGCTGTCCACCAGGGCCGGAGAATCGTCTCGAGGTCCGAAAAATCCATAATCGAAGAGGCTAAAGGCATTACAGCTCTGCCCGGATTCAAAGGATACATCAGCGACGTGGGCGGCGCCACGGCAAATATGTACGCTTCGCGCTGCCGCGTTAACACCCAAAAACCGCTCTGCCCGAACAAACGCTGCACCTATCCATCGGTTTGCCCGTCGCTCGAACTCGGCCACTCGCAGCAGCTTGCGTTGCTCCGAAAAATCCGCTCGCTCGATGGCGTCAAGAAAGTATTCATAGGCAGCGGCATCCGTTTCGACCTGATCGTGGCCGACAAGGCAAACGGCAATCGCTATCTGAGCGAAATCGTCGAAAACCACATCTCCGGCCAGATGAAAATCGCCCCGGAACACACCTCGGAAACCGTGCTCCACGCAATGCGAAAGAATAGCAAATACCTAAGCGATTTCATCAGGCAATTCAAAATGCTCAATCGGCAAAGCGGCAAACGCCAGTTCCTGACTTACTACCTGATGGCGGCCCACCCCGGCACCGGCACCAAAGAAATGGCCGAACTGGCTGCATTCCTGCGCAGCGAAGTCGGTTCGTGTCCCGAACAAGTGCAAATCTTCACGCCCACGCCCTCCACATTCGCCACGGCAATGTACTACACAGGGCTGGACCCCGAAACGCGCCGCCCCATCTTCGTCGAAAAAGACCTCCAAAAGAAATCGAAGCAAAAAGCAATGCTCGGGCGGTAGATCCGGGCGTGCCCGGAACCCACACCTACAGTTTTTTTGTGGTTATTGCGGTTTGGATTATGGTAGAGAAGCGATATAAAGTATAACCAATTCGAATCGACCTAAAATGTGCATTAGAAAAACCCTCAATCCCTAAATCCCTTTCTCCCAAAGGGCGATGAGGGCCTTTAATAACACGTTTCTTACTCCCTTCTCCCGTCGGGAGAAGGGCCGGGGATGAGGGTATAGAATGTATTTCATGTTTTTAATGAATAATCCAGGATTATATCATTTCCTCGATGAAAGCTAATATATAAAAACTTTATGAGACACGTAATCACCTGACACAAGAGGAGATTCCTGCTCGAGCGAGAATGACAAAAACAATCATTACAAATAGGAAATGATATTAATGATGGCGACTGCCCATTCGATTTACTAGGACAGCGCACTAACGAAGAGGAAAGACGAACACGAATTCATCTTTCCTTTTATTAGTATGAGTAAGCTCTCTCTGCTCTTCCACACCATTCTGTCGTGAATGAATAGGAGAAAACTAATGATATTTCTTCTTCAGCAGCCTCCAAAGAGGCCACAGTTTACTTGGAAATCTTTACACTCTCGAAAAATGGGATACGTACGAAAAATGCTGTACCGGCGCCGGGCTTGCTTTCGAACGAGATTGAACCGCCATGCGAATTGATTGTGTTCCGAGCAATTGCAAGGCCCAAGCCTGTGCCGGACGAAGCGCCGACATTCTTCCCGCGGAAAAATGGCTCGAAGATCCTTCGCTGGTCATCTTCGTGGATGCCGATGCCGAAATCGCGCACCACAAACTCGATCTCGTTGTCGAATACGTTTACGACTAATTCGACAGTGTCGCCATCCTTGGAATACTTGATGGCGTTCGAGATAATATTCGTTAGCGCTTGGCGGATAATTTTCTCGTCCATGCTCGCGATGCAGTTGCCATTGTTCACCGTGAGGTCGATTTTGCATTTGTCCTTGGCGAAGTATTGCATCTCGTAGGCGAAGTTCAAGCAGAATTTCTCCACGTCGATATTCGTCGGCAGGAAGTCCACTTTCCCGCCCTCGATGCTGTTATATGTAATAATGTCTTCGAGCAGCGTATCCATTGTTTTCACAGATTTCGAGATGATCTCGAAGTATTTCAAACGGCTTTCTTCGTTGAGTTTTTCTCCGTAGTCGGACAGTAACTGCGTGGACATAACAATGGCCTGCAGCGGGGTGCGGTATTCGTGCGAAACCATGGAAATGAAGCTGGATTTCATTTCGTTCAGTTCGTGTTCCTTGTCGAGCGCCAGCTGCATTTCGTTTTGGGCGCGCATGCGCTGGATGGCAACGGCCAGAAGCGATGCCAGACGTTCGGCCACTTCCACGTCGTGGTCGTTGTATTCGTTGTACGAGTTTGCGATTGCAATTTGGCCGAGCATTTCCTCTCCGAACATTGCCGGCGAGAAGATAATTCTATCGATTTGCATTCCCGAATCTTGTATCATTTCCGACCAACGGCCCTCGGAAGAATCGTTTATCAAGACTGTCCGCCTGTTGGCAGCGAGCCAATCGAGCATATCGCCGCTCAGCTTGGGTTTGTTGGTGTCCAAATTGTCAATCGATTGCCCGCCGGAAACGTTGAACGAAATAATGTTCATCATTCCGTTTTCCCGATTATAAACCCCGATAAATCCAGAGCGCGAGGCCGTCAGTGACAGCCCGTGGTTCAGCGTCAGGTCGGTGATTTGCACCAATGATTCGGCAGAAATAATGAGCTTGGACAGCTCAGCGAAGGCCGAATTGGCTGAGGCCTCCCAGAATAGTGCAGATTCGATTCGCTTGCGGTCGGTGATGTCCTCGAAACTTTCGATACCGCCGATGACCTGCCCAAGTGAGTTCCTTAGCAAATCAATATTCTTCGAGATAACACGTTTTTCGCCATTTTTCGTAGTGATAATAGTTTCGAGTCCGATAATCGGCTTCGAAAGATTCGTATCGAACAGCGCGCAGGTCTCGCCTTCGCCGTACTGAGGGCAGAAATCGCATATTTTATTGACAACCTCTTCCGGCGAATAGCCAGTGAGTTGGGCCACTCTTTCGTTCCAACTCGTGATGTGGCGTTTCTTGTCCACGGTGAAAATACACGAAGGAGTAACTTTGTAGATCATTTCGGCGTGCTCTTTGGCTTGGCGCGCCGCTTCCTCGGCCAATTTAATGTCTGTGATGTCCAATATAATGCCAACAAGCCCGCCAACTTCGCCGTCGGGGGACGAATAGCAAGAACGGAAGAGCATGTGGTGGGTAACTGAGCCGTTGGGCCGCAGGAATGTGTCTTCGTAGTTTTGGATGCCACCGGTCGTGATCAGCTCGATGTCTTTCTGCTCGTAGCTGAGAGCCGATTCGTACGGGAATAGGTCGTAAACGGTTTTCCCGATAATGAAATCGCGCGAAAATCCGATAGTCTCTTCGTATGCTTTGTTGCAGCCCTGATACGTGCGGTGTGCGGCGTCTTTGTAGTAAACCGGATTGGGGATAGTATCGATCAGTTTCTGCATGAATTGGAACTGATTCTTGAGCGCCAGCGCTGCCCGTTTCCTATCGACGGCGATTGCAATCTGGCTGCTGAGCGATTCGAGTACGGATATATCCTCCGGGGAATATGCGTTCTCGGATTTATAGCTTTTGACGGAGATCGAACCGATCACTTCGTCCTTCACCTTGAGCGGAATGCCGATCCAGACCTTCGGGATGACTACCTTCGGGCTGTTATTCTTGATATAGTATTCGGATACTTCTTTTTCGTTCATAAAGATCGTACGGCCCTCGCGGATCACCTGCGATGTCAGGTATCGCTTGTCGGTCGAATCGATTTCCGTGGCGGCTTCGTTCAGCTCGTCGGTTATGCGCGGGAAGAAAATCTTTCTTTTCGATTTCTCGTAGATGGCAATATTGAAATTCTCCGCCTCGACGAGCGTTTTAAGCGATTCGTGGATCGAGGAATATAGTTCCAGAAGCGAATCGACAGAGTTGGCCGATTTCGAAATCGCATAGAGAGCCGCAAGGAAGTTCTGATGCTTGATGTCTCCGGTAATATCGCGGGCGATCCCCTCCACGCCGTGGAAGTGGTTCTTGCGTTCGGTGAAAATGTGCGCATTGATGGATAAATAAATGATCGAGCCGTCTTTGCGCCGGGCTTGGGTGGTCATGTTGTTGACGCTGCGTTGGCGTTTCAGCGTATCGAAGAATCGGACAACGAATTTTTCGTCGGGAATAATAATCGAGATTGGCTTCCCGGTTAATTCATCGGGAGCGTAGCCCAAGGCCTTTTCGGCAGACGGGGAGAGGACGGAAATTTCGCCATTGACCCCGACGCGGAAGAACACGTCGTGCAGTTTCTCGAAGAGCAGCCTGTATTGCTCTTCGCTGCGTTTCAATTTTTCGTTTGCAATTTTGCTTGCAGTGATGTCTTCGATGACGCCATCGGTGAAGGCCACGTGGCCATTTTCGTCCAGAATAACCTTGCCTGTGTCCCGCACCCATATTTTCTTGCCGTCTTTCCGGCGCAATTCAAGCTCTTCGCGGACCACACCGCGAGCCATGCTTTGCTTTTCGATAAGTTCGATGCGGCTTTCGTCTCGTTCGTAGAAGTCATAAACAGTGAAATCAAGCAATTCGTCGCTTGCCTCGAAACCAAGAATCGAGGCGAGTGCAGGATTGGCTTTCTTCAGAATTCCATCCACCGTGGAGCGATAAATGCCGATTGGGAGCTGTTCGATCATTGTGCGGTAGTTCTCTTCGGATTCGCGAAGGGCGTCCTCGATGCGCTGCCGCTCTTGGAATTCGCGTGTAAGCTCGTTGTTTATTTGTTCGAGTTCCAAATTGGCCTGCTCGAGTTCTTTGGTGCGTTCGGCCACACGTAGTTCCAATTCCACTTGGTATTTCTGGAGTTTGGATTCGGCGCGTTTCCGCTCGGAAATGTCTTGGGCATAGGTAATGATGCAGTCCCGGCCATCGATTTGGATCAAGGCGCTGGAAAGCGTGATAAAGAGCAGATCTCCTTCGGAATTGCGGAATTGCGTTTCGAACTCGGAGACGCCGCCATTTTTTAAGACTTGGTCCACCCAAACCTTGCGGTCGTTGTGGTTCACCCAGATATCGAGGTCTTCGGTGATTCGGTTCACGACGAATTCGCGCGAATGCTTCAAAATGGCTTCGAAAGCGTCGTTGACCTCGACGATCCGTCCGGTCTGCAAATCGTTGACAATGATCATGCTGGGGCTGAGCGTGAAAATCTTGTTGAAGCGTTCGTTTGCTGCCGATATTTCAATTTCTTTTTGTTTTTTCTCTGTGATGTCGCGATAGACGCTGGCCAGATACCAAGAACCGTCGCCGCGGGGCACTGTGTAGTGGCGCTGTTCGATAGTTTTGCGGGAGCCGTCCGGAAAATCCAAGTCGATTTCGACCGAGAGGTTCAATTTATCGACTCGGCCCTGGCTGAGGGCATAGTACAGGTTGGACTTGATTCTTTCGCTTAGTAGTGGCGAGCTGCCGTTACGGTTGAAGAGTTCGTCGAGAATGTCCCAACTCTTCCGCCCGACAGCACCGGAGCGCTGCACGCCGAATATTTGCTCCATGCTCTTGTTCCATTCCAAAACGGTACCGTCCTGGTCCTGGAGCGTCAGTCCGTCCTGGGAATTGGCGATGACGCTGCGGAAAAGTTGCTCGCTGGTGGCGAGTGCATTGTGTGCGTTGCGTTCCTCGGTTACGTCGCGGAAAACGAGTACGACGCCGATGATTTCGCCGTTTTCGTCGCGTATGGGCGAACCGCTGTCCGCTATGGAATAGACAATGCCTTCGCGCGAAATGAGCGCCGTATGGTTCGCCATACCGACCACTCGGCCGTCCCGAAGTACTTTCTCGACAGGATTGGGAACCTTCTCGCCGGTCATTTCGTTTACGATATTGAATACGTCGTTGATGTGCGAGCCAATGGCATCGAAGCTAGTGCAGCCGATGATTTTCTCGGCAACTGGATTAAGCCCGACGACTATGCCGCGGTTGTCTGTGGAAATAACGGCGTCTCCGATAGAATTCAACGTGGTGGCAAGGCTTTTTTTGTCGGATTCCGACTGCTTGTGTTCCTTCTCTATGCGGCCATAGAGCACCCAAACAATCAGGGCAAACATGGTAGTTACACAGATGAAAAGGAATCTGCTGTACAATTCATGCGATTCCAAATCGAACGAAACCAAATCTAAAAATGTCTGTGAACTGAAGAAAATTGAACTGTCAACAACTGCTTCGATAATCCAATAAGAAAGTACTATTACAGCAGCTATAATAAAAAGCGTGTTTCGATTTTTCATTGCCTTTGCCATTTGCCAAACCACCCATTACAAATTTAATAAATAATGTGGTTAATATTATTGTTAAAAGAATTTATAAATAACAATTAATCAAGCGTTTAGCGAACCATCGTCTTTTCGCCCACCCAATATTTCTTTATTTTCCTATGAAATCCTATCTATTATTCCCATTCCCATACTTTATTATTACACTTAACCACTGCTTTTGTTACAAGTTATATTGCTAATTCAAGATAATTAACAATAACTTATTCATAATTATCAATTTACGTGCCGAAATAATGCTATAGCCTATGTATATAATTTACAAGTACTTACGACGCAATTGTAAAATTAATAATGTTTTCTAACCTATTTGTGGAATTAGCAATTATTTTGTATAATAGAAAAATATAGTTCTACGCAGTATTTTTAGTTGGTGCAGTCCAACATATCATTTTGATTCTACAGGAAAAAGAAAGGTTGCCGTATCCACGGGTTACCATTTGTAATGATAATGATTATCGTTGGGGCACGGCTCGTCGTGCCCTTTTCCTACGGAGTGCCAGAATTCGAAATTCATTCCAATATGGAAACGACTCTCGGGCGGGTTTGGAACCCGCTCGAACAATGTCTCTAAGGCAAGCACCGAAGGTGCGTAATATTCATAGAATTGAAAATTTGAAAAGCACACAGCTCCGAAGGAGCGAAATATAAATTGATGACGCACATACTAATATTCCACGCTTTCAGCGTTCGTATTGTGTAACCAACCGCCTGCTATTATTATAACACGCCTTCGGCGTTTGATCCTGTATTATCCCAAGTTGAGCGTTAGAAAAAACCACAATCATTATATCCCTTTCTCCCAAAGGGCGACGAGGGACTTACAATGAATCATGTTTTCTTACTCCCTTCTACCGTCGGGAGAAGGGCCGGGGATGAGGGTATAGCAAACATGTCAAATTTTAATGAAAAATTTGAATTTACAGTCGTACTCTTTCCGAATGGTTACAATGATACAGAGATGCCCAACACAATCGCATGTGTTGGGCATCTCGAGTAGTGAGGCCAGGCTGTTTTTTGCCTGCTCGAATTAGATTTTCTTGAAAATATCGACTAAGTCCAATTTCTCCCAAGCGAATCCCGGGCGGCCAAAGTGGCCATAGGCTGCGGTGTTTCTGAAGACAGGTTTCCGCAGGTCGAGCCTTTCGATGATGCCTTTGGGCGTCAGGTCGATGTTTTTATTGATGAAGTGCGAGATGGCGTGCGAAGAGATCTTCGACGTGCCGTGCGTATTCACGTTTATCGAGATGGGCTGGGCCACGCCGATTGCGTACGAAAGCTGAATTGTGCATTCGCGGGCGATTCCAGCGGCCACGATATTCTTGGCCAGATGGCGCGCGGCGTATGCAGCCGAACGGTCCACCTTGGTGGCGTCTTTGCCTGAGAAAGCTCCGCCGCCGTGGGGTGCCTTGCCGCCGTATGTATCGACGATGATTTTGCGGCCGGTGAGGCCAGTGTCGCCGTGCGGGCCACCGATTTCGAAGCGGCCGGTGGGGTTCACGAAGAATTTTGTATTGCCGTCCAAGTATTTTTCTGGGATAACTTCGCGGATTGCGTGTTTGATCACGTCTTCGCGGATACGTTCTTGTGTGGCGTCGGGATCGTGCTGCGTGGAGACCACGACAGCGTCCACGCGCAGCATTTCGCCCGCGTCGGAGTACTCGATCGTAACCTGCGATTTGGCATCGGGGCGCAGGTAGGGCATCAGCTGCGTGTTGTTTTTGCGAATTTCGGCCAGTTTCATCACGATTCTGTGCGAATACATGATTGCGGCCGGCATGAGTTCTTCGGTTTCGTTGATTGCATAGCCGAACATCATTCCCTGATCTCCGGCGCCGCCTGTGTCCACGCCCATGGCGATGTCGTTCGATTGGCGGTTGATAACGTTGATAACGGCGCACGAATCGGCATCGAAGCGGTATTCGGCCTTTGTGTAGCCTATGTCGCGAATGACGTTTCGGACGATCGTCTGAAGGTCAACGTAGGTATTAGTCGTGATTTCCCCTCCGACGACGATCATGCCCGTCGATGCGAAGCACTCGCAAGCCACGCGGCTCATGGGGTCGTCGGCCAGCAGCGCATCGAGCACGGCGTCTGACACCTGGTCGCAGACCTTGTCCGGGTGCCCTTCCGAGACGGATTCGCTCGTAAAAAGATAAGTTTTGTCGTTTTCCATTTTGTCTCCGTTTTATATATTATTCTAATTTGCCGGTTTTGTACCAATCCGATATTAATTGACGGATTGATGCGTATATTGTTTAAAACCCTTTTCTGTCAATTTGTATGTCGCCGTAAGTTTGATAGACCGAACCATCGCCCATATAGCGTTTGACGTAAAGCCTGTATATCCCGTCGGGGAAGAGCACCGTTTTCATATCCTCAGCAAAATGCGGTAGGTTGAAACTGAGTCTATAATATCCTGTATTGAGATCGAGTGTTTGGAATCTCTTGAACAAGTGCCCGGGTTTGTCATACAATTCAAAAGTGTAAGTGGCCTGGTAGAAGCTATTAAAGAAAAGTGTCGTTTCGTATGTGCATGGGTTGGGGTAACACCTCATATGGAACGTAGTATCTGCCTCCGGAATTGTATCGCCTGAAAAACTTATATTCTCGCCGAATAGGACACCGCTCGGCGCTGTTCCTTTTCCCACGTATTGCCATGGGCGCCAGTCGTCGGTGTCGTACTGATGAATAGTTCCCGTTTCGTCTGTCTTTGTAATACCTGAAAATTTGGTATCATCGTCGCCGGAGCAACCGAACAGGAATGCGGCAATCAAAGCGAAATAAATCAAGTTTTTCATAGACTGTCTCCGAAATTGATATGAATTATCTACATATAGTTAATTTCACTGGAGTTGCCGACGTTCAGCCGGAGGAAGTTCCCACGCACGACGGCATTGTTGCCGATGATTGAATCCTCGAGTAGCGATTGCTGCACTGTGGCGTCGTCGCTGATGATCGAATCGCGCACGACGCTGTCCTCCACGGTAGCGCCATCGGCCACGGTCGTATTCGGCCCAATGACCGAACGTATGATTTTGGAATCTTTACCAATATAGACAGGCGGAATAATGACGTTGCCATCGAGCGAATGCACTTTGCCGTTTTTGCCCAACAGGTATCTGTTGGTTTCGAGCAGAGTCTCGGGCTTGCCGCAATCGTACCAGCCATCGACCGGGAACAGGGCAAATTTGTGTCCTCGCGAGAGCATCATCTCGAGCGCGTCGGTCAGTTGGAATTCGTCGCGCGTGCGGATGTCGTTGGCAATCATTTCGTCCAGGCAATCGGTGAGCAGTTGCGGGTTGTCGATGTAATACAGCCCGACGATGGCCAGGTTGGAAACGAACTCCACAGGTTTTTCGACGAATCGGGTGATAATCCCGTTTTCGTCCGGCACGACGACGCCGAAGCGCCTCGGGTCCTCGACGTATTTGACTCCGATTGCGGAGTGGTTCTGCGATGATGCGAGCGCCAGGTCGAGGTCGAAAATTGTATCTCCGAGAATAATCATCAGAGGCTCATTTTTGTCGTATGTGGCGCGGCCGGTCCAGATTGCATGGCCCAATCCGAGCGACTCCTTTTGCGAAACGAAATCTACATCTATCGAGTAATTATCGCGGACATAGTCCTGGATTAGTTTACCCATATATCCGGTGATGATAGTGGCCTTGCTAATGCCCTGAGCGATAATTGCATCGAGTATGTGGGCGAGTATCGGTTTGCCGGCCACGTTAAGAAGTACTTTGGGCAGAGAATATGTATGCGGGCGAAGCCTCGTCCCCACTCCTGCGACAGGTATGACAGCTCTCATTTTTCCTCAGCTATTATTAGTATCCCATATTTTTAAGCATATTTTTGTCTTCGCGCCATTTGCTTCTAACCTTCACGAAGAGTTCCAAATAGACTTCCATTCCTAAATGTTCCTCGATAGCGACTCGAGCCTTTTCGCCGATGCGTTTGATGCCCGCGCCGTCCGTGCCGATTAGTATCGTCTTCTGGGATTGGCGTTCCACGATTATGTCCGCGGCGATGTACCATTTGCCGTTTGCTCGCTCTTTGAAGTCGGAGATTTGGACTTCGGTGGAGTAAGGAATCTCTTCGCGGTAGTCCATGAAGATTTGTTCGCGGACAATTTCGGAAACGAAGAAACGCTCGCTTTGCGTGCTGAGCATCTCGTCGTCGTAGAAGAAAGGACCTTCGGGCAGGTGCTTGGCCAGTGTTTTGATCAGTTCGTCGGTCTGGGCGTTCTTTATCGCGCTGATTGGGACGATTTCGTCGAAGACCTCGAGCTTGCTTATATCTGCGATGATCGGCAGTACGAATTTCGCTTGCTGCAACAGGTCGAGTTTGTTGACCACAGCGATTTTGGGCTTTTTCAGGCCACGCAGCAAAGCGATAAATTTTTTCGGGAAGTAATCCTCGGCCGAAATGAACCTGTCCGCCGCGATGATGACGGCGACGACGTCCGCTTCGTCGATCGAAGAGGAGACGTAGTCCATCATCTGGCGCTGAAGCTCGTATTTGGGCGAGAGCATGCCGGGAGTGTCGAGGAAGACTATCTGGACGGCCTCCTCCGAGTATATCCCAAGGACACGTTTCCTGGTGGTCTGCGGCTTGGGCGTAACGATTGAAAGCTTGGCGCCAACCAAAGAATTCATCAATGTCGATTTCCCAGCGTTCGGTTTGCCGACGATTGCCACGTAGCCGGCGCGAGTTTTTATATTTTCTTGATTCTGCAAATTGCAACCGGTAATAATAATTAAATCAGTATTTGCCTATGCTTGGCATTGGGCTAAAAATAGCAATGGGGAGAGCGCACCGCAGCGCGGTTCTGCCCTCAATCAGTTCGTGGAAATGGCAATTAGTCTTGCTGTTCGGCATCTTTGCGAACGAAACGCTTCAAAATTCCGTAAGGAATGATCACGCAGTAGCCAAGCATAAGAATTATCGGGGCAACGACGATCACAAGGGGGCTGTTCCATTTTGCATTGTCGAGCAGGGCCGGTTCTTCGGTAACACCTGTGCCCATCAGCAAATAGCCGACAATGATGAACAAGATACCGACGCCGATAATGATGAAATTATTCTTTTCGAGCGGGAACTTCCAATTTGCGGGCGCAATTGATGTGCTTCTTGCCGGTTTCCCGATCTCCCTTTTCGGAGCAACTGTCTTTGTCATAGTTTTCGTTAAGTAGTTGTTTTAAAATACTTTAATCGTTGATTGGCAAAACGCTAAAACCTTCAATAGCAACTCTCGGCTGAATTGAGTAGATATTATGGCATTTCGCACCATTCAAATTTAAACAATATTTGATAATTATAAAAAAATTATTAGATTAAAGTATGTGCGCGATGCACTTTTTGCAATTAATAAAACTTGATTATGTTTGACACCGAAAAATTACCTGTCGAAGAGCTGATTTCCGGCGAAAGGAATATCATAGCCAACACTGCAAATATCGCCGCCTTGATATATTCATCGTGGGCAGACGTGAATTGGGCCGGATTCTATTTCCTTTCCGGCGATGAATTGGTGCTGGGGCCGTTCCAAGGCAAACCGGCCTGCATACGAATTCCCATGGGGAAAGGCGTCTGCGGCGCTGCTGCCAAAATGCGCAAAACCATTATCGTGGACGACGTGGAAACCTTCCCCGGGCATATCGCTTGCGACCCGCATTCGGTTTCGGAGATGGTGGTCCCGATCGTTGCCTCCGGCCATCTCGTCGGCGTCATCGACCTGGACAGCCCGATCCACAAACGCTTCACTGAAATTGAAAAGAAAGAAATCGAACGCATCGCCCAGATCATTGGCGAGCAATGCGACTTCTCCTCTTTGGAAATGTATTACTAAACTGTGAAGACGTTTTTTCAAGTACAAAGTTGAAAGTAACAAGTTGCAAGTAGAGAATCATATAGTCATACTACCATTCTAAATGGTAGTATGACTATAAACACTAACTAAGTAATTGATATATAAAGAGATATGATGACTCTCCAGCCAAGCAATTATCACATCAACTAATCAAAGTTCAAATGCCGAAATGCTGTGGCTAATTCTTTGGGATCTTCACGGCAAAGGTTGTACCCTCGCCCAACTGGCTTTTCACCTTAATATCCCCGCCGAGCGCGTCCAGGCATCGTTTGACGATCGACAGGCCAAGCCCGGTGCCTTGTTTCGTGCTGATATTTTTCCCGCGGTGGAACGGCTCGAAGAGCATTTTCTTGTCTTCGGCCGCGATTCCGATGCCTTCGTCCTTGACCGTGAACGAGTATTCGGATTTTCGCGTCAGGAATGACACTTTGATATTCGTTCCCTTGTCGGAATATTTGACGGCGTTCGACAGCAGGTTCGTCATCACTTGCCTGAGCAGTTTCTCGTCTGCCCGAGCGATGCAGGAGTCCGCATTGGACGAGAACTCGATTTGGTGGCCTTCTTTGTCTGCCATTTTGATTTCGTCGATAATTCGTTTCCACAGCCCGACCACGTCCAATTCCGATTGCACCAGCGTAAGCTTTCCGGCCTCGCTTTTCCCGATCAGCAGCACTTCCTCGAGCAGCGAAGTCATGCCCTTGATCGCGACGCGAATTTTGTCCAGGAAGTCATTGAAATCCTCCCTCCGAGAGCCCTCGTAGAGCTTCTCGATGATGTATGTGGAGTTCAGAATCACCGTGAGCGGCGTACGGTATTCGTGCGAGATCATGGACATGAACCGAGTTTTTAACTCGCCGAGTTCCTTTTCCTTTTCGAGAGCGAGCGCGATATTTTCTTTCGCCTCGTAGAGTTCCTCTTGGGTGCGTTTTCTCTCTTCGTTCTCGTATTTCAGCTCTTCGAGTGCGTTCTCGAGCTGCATAGTCCTCTCGATCACCCGCTGTTCCAATTCGTTGTTCAGCCTGCGGATTTGCTCTTCGGCCTGTTTCCGCTCGGTAATGTCTTGCATGGTACCGTTAATCGAAATGGGCGCTCCGTCTTTGTCGGTGATTATTTCGCCTTGGAAATGGACGTGCCGAATCGACCCGTCTTTCCGATTGATCCTGTAATCCAGTGTATATGGCTCTTTAGTTTCGATTGCGCGAGAAATTGCATCCCTGACGAGGGCGACATCCTTTTTGTGGAGCAATTTCCAGAAGGCTTGCTGGCAATCGGGGAAGTCGAATTTCGTGAGGCCATAGATTCTGTAAATCTCGTCCGACCAAACCAGCTGTTGGTTGATCAGCGACAGGTTCCAGCTGCCCACGTGCGCGATTCTCTGGGCCTCGGCCAGGTTGCGTTCGCTTTCGCGGAGGGCTTCGGTGGCCATTTTGGCTTCTGTAATGTCTTCGTTGACGCCGTCGAAGTAATCGATGTCGCCATCGTCGTTCAGGACAATCGTGAACGTGTCCCTTACCCAAATAATGTGTCCGGTCTTCGTTCGGAGTTGCAATTCCTGGCTCACGATCCCGGCCGGAGAGTATCGCCACGCCTCGAGGAGTTTGTCTGTGTCCCTTTCGCCGACGATAATGTCGCCCGGACTCATTTTGTAAACCTCTTCGGGCGAGGAATACCCCAAAATCCTTGCGAACGAAGGATTCACGTATATTATTCGGCCGTCTCTGGTGGAGCGGTAAACAGCGACAGGCAGCCTTTCCGTCAGTGTTCGGTATTGCAATTCGCTCTGGCGCAGCAATTGTTCGATTCGCTTCCTTTCGAGGGCAATCGCAATTTGCTCGGAAATATATCCTAAGATTTTCAGGTCATTTTCCGAAAGTGCGTCTTCGCTTTCGTAGTTCTGGACGACGACCGCGCCGATGACGTTATCGCGGATCTTCAGCGGCACGCCCAACCATACCTTGGCCGGCACTCCGAAGGATTCGACCTTGCCTTCGGTTTTCAACTGTTCGATGTCGTTCTGTGTCAGCCGGGCGGATATGTCGTTTTTGATAACGTAGGAAGTAAGGGTTTTTCCAGCGGGGAAGGTGCGGTCGGGGTCTTCTTCGTCCGCATAGAATGGCAGCGTGATCGTATCGGTTTCTTTTTCGTAGAAAGCGATAAAGAAATTTCGAGTATCGATAATTTTGCTAAGGTTCGACTGGATCGCTGCCGACAGCTCGTCGAGGTCTTCGGACGTATTCGTTGCGGTAGCGATTTCGTAAACGATTTCCTGAAGGAGCATCGATTTGCGTCTGTCGGTAATGTCGGAAACCATGAAGAGATACCTGATGATATTGCCATCGTCGTCTCTGATGGGCGTGCCCATCACCCAGCCGGATATGGTCTTGCCGTTTTTGGCTTTGAAACCAATTTCGTAGTGCGGAATGGTATGGCCTTCGTTCCTTTGGGCGAAAATCTGGCGCATTTTTATCAGGTTCGGTTTATCGACGAAAGGCAAGTCGAGCACGTTCGAGCCGACAAATTCCTCTTCGTATTGTAACCATTCGCGAATTTTATCATTATGCTCGAGGATATATCCATCGGGATCCACGAGCAGGATGCTTTCCGGCGAAAGCTCGAAAATGCTGCGGTATTTTTCTTCATTAGCGCGAAGCGCCTCTTCTGTCCGTAGCCTTTCGGTAATGTCCGTCATAAATCCTTCGATAGCGGCCGGAGCGCCAGACGAATCGCTAACCACTTGTCCCTGCTCCCATATCCATTTCTCTTCGTTCTGAGCAGTGATGATTCTATAGAATAGCTTGAGCGTGGAGAAATCCGAAGCGGAATGGTTAATCACGTCGAGCACATTTTTCCTGTCCTCGGGGTGGATGATGTCTGCCCAATTGATTGTCATTCCGAGCGTCAGGTCTGCTGGCGAATATCCCGAGACAGGGATACAGCCGCTGCTTACGAATTCCATTGTCCGGTTTTCGTCGATGCGCGAACGGTACGCCACGCCCGGCAGGTTGGCCATTAGGGTCGAAAGCATGCGTTGGCTTTCGACGAGCGCCACCTCTGCGCTGCGTTTTTCGGTTACGTCTTGGATCGTCCCGACGAACCTGTGGCCGGTCTCGTCGTCGGTCAGGATGCCGACCACTCGCAGTATCCTTGGTGAATTGTCTGACTTCTTCCGAATACCCATGTGGAAATCCACATCGCCGGACTTTTGCAATAGCAGATTGTTCTCGAAAGTGGCCATTTCCGAATCGGGAATAAACGACAATAGCTCGTCGAAAGGTATTGTGTTGCCTGTCTTTTCAAAACCGCCGATTCTGTATGCTTCGTCCGATGCGCTCACCACACGGTTAGTGAAATCTATTTCGATATTGCCGACGTGCGCCACGGCCTGAGCCAAGAGCAGCCGTTGCTCGCTTTTCCGAAGCAAGCTCTCCTGCTTGTATTGTTTCGAAACGTCCCGGAAGACCATCACCACCCCAAGCACTGCGCCCAAGTTCGATTTGATCGGTGCTGCGCTGTCGGCGATTTGGTAGCGTTTGCCGGTTTTCGAAACCAATTCTGTATGGTTTGCCAGTCCGACAATCTGCCCTGTTTGTATCACGTTTTCGACCGGGTTCGTGGCCGGTGCACCGGTCAGCGCATTAAATATCTGGAACACTTCCAAAAGGGGCCTACCGGCGGCCTCGTCGCGGGAGTATTCGGTTAGAGCTTCGGCAATGGGGTTCATCCTCGTTACTTTGCCATCGGCATCGGTAACAATCACCGCATCGCCAATCGAATCGAGCGTTACCGAAAGGTTGTCGTTGCTCAGCTGAAGTGTTTCCTCGGCCCGGCGCAGGCTTGCGTTCGTGCGGGCCAGCTTCAGATTGTTGTATCCCATCAGGGCAATCTCTTTGCTCATTATGTCCAGCAGCCCAAGCACGTTGTTGAACTGCTCTTCGCTCATATTGAAAGTGATTTCCTCGTAGCTTTCAGCAAGGTCGTCCTCCGGGTATCCAATTTCGCGGGCATATTTGCGGATTTGGTCTATATTCGTAACTTGTGCGTTCGTCTGGCCGATCATCCAGATGGCCACTGGCCTTCCGGCCACAATAATCGGCACGCCTCCGTCGAGGAATCCGCAGCTGAGGCACGGGCTGGCCACAGGGCGACCGGTCGCGATTGCAGTTTCGCCTATATATTTATCCGATTTGAAACACTGGCTGCGGCCTTTCTCGGTGGTGCGCACCTTCAGGCAGACGGAACTGAAATTGCTCGGTGTGGTGAGCGGCACGCCGTTAATATCCGTGATCACAGACGCAACCGCCGAAGATAGGGCGAAATTGTCCTGAATCTGTTGCAAAGTGTTGATATCGACGAGGTCGAGCAGTCCGAAGTCTTCCGGGTCTTCGCCGGGGGACATAATCGAATCGAGACGGAGTTTCAATTTGTTCTCATTCTTCTTAAGAGCCTCTTCCGCCTTTTTCAGTTCGGTTATATCCTCCTGAATCATTATTCCGCCGGCGACTTCGCCATTTCGCAAAACCGGTACGCCACGGACATTGACCCATCCCGGATCGCCACCCATGAACTCCGGCACGAAGACGTTCTTCAAATCGATCGTTTCGCCTTTCAGAATATCGAGCAGATTCTCGTTGATTCCCGAATAGAGGTTCGATTTAATGTCCGTGATCCTTTTCCCCATATAAAACTCTTTGCCGACCACGCCTCTCGAGAATTTTTCGATATGGTAATCATTAATGAATTGAATAATACCATATTTGTCGAAAGAAATAATCGAAACAGGAGATTTCTCGGCAAGCATCATGAACCGTTCTTGCGACACCCTGAGGGCTTCGAGCGCAGATCGTTCTTCGCTGGTGTCGATCATCAAAATGTATTGCCACGAATGTCCCGACTGGGAATTGAGTGTTTTTCTAATTGTTTTGAACCAATGCAGTTCGCCATTCGAAAGCCGGAAGACTGTTTCTGCCATCGAATCGGCCGATTTCGCGAATTCTTCCGGGTTGCCATCGGCCAGATGTTCGCCCAGGAAGGAATCCTCGTTCATGCCGATAGGCGATTGGCCGGCATTGGAAAAAGCATCCTTGAACGCCTGGTTGCTTTGTACGATTATCCGATCGGAATCCACGGTATAAATACAATTGGGTGTGGTGTCGAGCAAGAGGGAAAGGAACTCTTCATTGTCCCGGAGGGCTTGTTCGGCAATTTTCCGTTCCTTGATATTGTACCAAGCGGCATGAATCAAGTTTTCGCCCTTGATTCTGATCAGCGTAAGGTTAACTTCGATGGGCGATTTTTCGCCTGTGGAAAGTTGGATTGTCCACTCGAATCGTGCGTTGCCCTCTCGGGCCGTTTTGTCCAGCATCAGAAGCATTTTCGCAACCGAAGGCATGCCGTCCGGCTGCTTCGTTGGGGCCAGTTCGGCAGGGGTTTTGCCGATAATATCTGCTTTCGAATCGTATTTCAATAGCTCGGCGGCTTGGTCGCTACATTCGATGATTAAACTATCCTTGATGAGCAGGTTGCCATCGCCGGTTTTATCGAAAAGGATTTGGAGCGTTTTCTGGCTGTCCAAAATTTCTTGGTCTTGCTTCCTTTTTTCGGTAACGTCGCGAATAACGGTGAAAATGAATTCGTTTTGGTTTTCGACGACACGCGAGAAACTGACTTCGGCCTCGAACCGAACGCCATCACGGCGGACGAACAACCAGTCGAAGCTGGTGCTGCCGAAAGCAATTGTATTCTCGACGTGCTGGCGCAGGGCCTCGCTAATGGATTTGCCGTCTGGAGAAGCGGATGCCGACAGGGATATGAAATTCTTTTCGAGCAATACAGTGCGCGAATACCCGAATAGCTCTAAGGCTTTTTTGTTGCAATCGACGAAACTTCCCTCGAAGACAACTAAAACCGCCTCGTAGGCATTCTCGAATATCGAACGGTATTTCGATTCGCTTTCGATCAGCTTCCGTTCATTTTTCTTGATTTCTGTAAGGTCCACCAAAGTCCCACGAAACCCTACAGTAGCGCCATTTTTGATGACAGGGCTGGACACAATTCGTACCGGAAATAGAGTGCCATCTAATTTTCGGCCCACGTATTCGCGGCTGTGTATGCCGCCCTTTTGGGCGACCTTCTGCATATTGGTGGCAGCGTCCTTCTTGCACTCGTTGCTAATGAAATCAAATACAT
Source organism: uncultured Hyphomicrobiales bacterium (assembly GCA_964610885.1). GTDB lineage: Bacteria > Bacteroidota > Ignavibacteria > Kapaibacteriales > UBA2268 > CAZSWR01. Next base: position 26,630 of record CAZSWR010000021.1, read on the forward strand.
TGACTCCCTTGTCGAAGTCGTTCTTCGATACGCCAAAGACTTCGAGCGCACGCTGGTTCGTGAGGAGCATATTGCCCTCGAGGTCGATTTCGTAAACCATTTCCGGCAATAAGTCGATGAACTGCTGCTGCTCTTCCTGCAATTCAATAATCCGCAGTTCGGCTTCCTTCCGGAAGGTGATGTCGGAAGCAATGCCAATGAGTCTCAGGCCGGGGCTGTCTGAATCGGTTTGGTTCCCTTTGACCTCCAACCAAATCCATTCCCCCTCGGCGTTGAGCATACGGAACTCCGAAGACAGGATTCCAAATGGATTTTCCGCGAATGCCCTGTATTTCTCGATGAATTGGGTTGTGTCGTCGGGATGCACCTTCGACAGCCAAAAATCGATATTACTCTCGATGGAAAGCGGGTCGTAGAGTGTTATTTCATAAAACTTTTCGCTCAGGAAAAGGTCTTTCGATTCTGTATCGTATTCCCAGGCAGCGTCGCCCACGGCGTTCAGCGCCTTTTCGATGCGTTTCTTTTCGGATTCAATTCTCTTTTTTTCTTTTTCTTGCTGGACGAAGAATTCATTGATGGAATTCTTGAGCAATTGCATCATCACTCGGATGAATTCGTCGATCGAAGCGAGTCGTTCGCGAGTTATCACCGGCGCACCGTCGATCATTTCGAGGAATTCTGCTTCCTTCAGCCCGAGCGATTTGGCCCTGCGGCGGAAGAAACTCTTCTCGGTTTCCTCGCCCTCGATATGGAATCCACAAACAACGATATAGTAATAGATTTCATTTTCGTAGAAAACCGGAGCCACGGCGTTCCACAATCCGTTCTCGCATTTGAACAGGCTAAGGCTTAGCCCTCCGTTGGTCTCGGGCGTGGGGCGCAAATTCGAAAGAATATGGGCAAGCATTGTGTCGGAATGCTCGTTATGGTAATTTATGCAAAATGAATTGGACATGGACGAAGCGATAACTTGAGTTTCCCTGTCGAAAACCATGCAAGGCAGCCCACTTTCGGCGTGGAACTTTTGGACAATGCCTTGGATTTTATTGTAATTAAGACTTTTATAAAGTATTTCAGATTGCATAAATTTCTCCGTGCGATTTGCGTTCTCGCATTATATTATTATAATTTAAGAAATATTATTATACATTCAAAGGAATATTATTAACAACAAATAAATACTAGCACAGTTTTTTCTTTATTTTTTAGATCAAAATTCATAAGTTACATTTTGTTTATTATCAAATCGATGAGGAGAAAATGGCAAGAATAATCGAAGGAACATTCAATGCAGAAGGGAAGACTTTCGCAATCGCGGTGGCCCGTTGGAATCAATTCGTCGTCGGGCGTTTGCTCGAGGGCGCGCTAGACGCTCTGCGGAGGAATGGCGCTTCCGACGATGCAATCACCATCGTCTATACGCCGGGCGCATTCGAGATCCCGCTTGCCGTGCAGAAACTTGCCGAAAGCAAAATGTACGATGCCGTTATCGCGCTTGGCGCGGTGATTCGCGGCTCCACTCCCCATTTCGATTACATAGCCGCAGAGGTTACCAAAGGCATCGCCCACGTCGGGCTTTCGACCGGCGTGCCATGCGTTTTCGGCGTACTGACGACCGACAACGTGGAGCAGGCCATCGAACGCTCCGGCAGCAAAGCTGGGAACAAAGGTTTCGAGGCCGCTACAGTCGCCATCGAAATGGCTTCGCTTCTGGACAATTTAAAACTTTAATCGAAACCTGCGGGGCGGTGGCTTCGCTCGCATCCGATGGTTGCCGGATTCTTAACGATTGAGTTGTCGTGTATTATTAACAATTAATGCGATAGGCCAAAGATTTGAGTAATTCTTACCGTTTGTTGTTTTTGATAACTTCCGCAAAAGGGAAAAGATGATTGACTCCACAAAGCATTCCTTACTGATTCGTATTGCGATGTTCGTTTTTGCCGTTTCGATGGCGGCAATCAGCCTCGAGGCGCAGGTTTATGTGCACGATTGGAAAACACACGGTTCCTTTATTCAAATCAATCAAATGACTTACGATTCGCACTATCGCGTGTGGTTCGCTTGCGACGGCGGCGCCATGATGTACGACCCGGCGGATTCGTCGTTCACGAAATACGACAACATCGGGCACCTTTCGGCCATCGGGCTGATTTCGTGCGCTGCCAATACCGCCGCAAAAGAAATCTATTTCGGCGCGAAGGACGGCACCATCGAGATCATTAGCGAGGACGGCGTTTGCAGCCACATCACCGACATCAAAGCTGCCGGTTTCGCCGATCCATCCGTGAATTCAATCACTTTTCGCGACACGCTCGCATACATTGCCGGTGGCTTCGGCGTGGCCACTTTCGATACGCGCAAGCGAATCTTTGTGGAAACGGCTACCAAACTTGGCTCTTTCAGCCCGTACACGCCCGTTAATAGCGTCAGGATATTCGGTTCGTCCATCTACGCGGCCACTCGGAGCGGCTTGGTCTCCGCCGAGATTACTTCGCCGCTTGCCAATCCAGCCTCTTGGACGAATTACAAATACGCATCGGCGTACAACCCGCAGTCCACAGTGGACGCATATTTGTTCAAGGATTCTTTGTATATAATCGAGGATACGACGCTCTTAGTACTTCGGAATGGATTCTTTTTCCCAATAAAAACATACGTTGGGTATTCAGACTTTGCTGGATTCGACGTTTACAACGGAAGACTTGTTTTCAACAATCAATTCTTCTACTTCTCTGCCACGGACGATTACGAATACGGATACGATTGGAAACTCATCAACAAGAGCCGTGTGGTTCATTACCCCGACCGGGATGTGCTATACTCTGAATTCGTTGACAACGGGATATTCATTACCGATGGTAACTCGGTGGTGAATAAAACATATCCTTCGCCGAAATGGAGTTCGTTCTCCAATGTCTCTGTGGACAATTCGGGACGGGCCTGGACGGCTTCGGGAAGCAATTTTATGGTGCTAAACCCACAGAATGGCACCTGGCAGCATTTCAAGTTCAGCAATGGGCTTTTGGGCGACCAAAAAAGAGTAGCTTTCTCTCCGAGCAATCAGATAGTCTCATCGACTTGGGGCCAGGGTTTGTTCATTTCAGAGGAAAAGGGCGACACCTTAGCATCGGTGCAATACAACGAGAAAAATTCAACTCTTATCGGTATTCCCACCTCTTCCAGCTGGGTTGTCGTTGGCGAAGCTGCCTACGACCGTAACGGAGTGCTCTGGACGGTGAACAACAACATACAAACCGATGGCTACGGCCTCGTCGCCATGGACAAAAGCGGCAATTTCTATTCATTCGAAGGACTCGAGTCGCCTGCTATCAAATACTACTACGCAATGGCAATCGACCAGTCCGGGACAAAATGGATGGGTTCGATTCAAAATGGCGGCTCGATGGCTTACTATAACGAAAATTATACTTTAAATAAAAAAACTGACGATTACTACGGCGTGCTGAGCACATCGGCCCTCGCGCCGAACAGCATTGTCCAATCGATTGCCGTTGACCACTCCGGTTATGTGTGGTTTGGCGCTCCGACCGGCGCTTCGTGCTTGATTAATCCGCAGTTTTTCCGCTACAAACAATCTCCGATTATCCGGAAGATCAACCTGATGACCGGCCAGTGCGTGAACGCTGTCATGGTGGACGTTACAGACAATAAATGGTTCGCTACGAACAGTGGCATTTGGGTGCTGAACCCTGACGGTTCGGAACTGCTGCTGCACCTGACGGCCGAGAACTCGCCGCTAATTTCCAACCAAGTGCTTTCAATCGCTCAGGACAAGGCATCCGGCCGTGTGTTTGCAGGTACGAGTTACGGCCTTAGCGAAATGTCGACCACATCAATTTTGCCGAAAGCCGAATATGATATCGTCTGTTCGCCCCAACCCTTCGTCCCATCGCGGGACGCAACGCTGATCATCGACGGATTGGCCGAAAGCTCGCAAGTGCGAATCCTCACCGTGGACGGCGAATTGGTTCGCGCCATCGAGACGCAAAGCCGATCGATCACTTGGGACGGCCGCGACGAAAACGGAAACGAAGCAGCCTCGGGCGTGTATATCATTGTCGCTTCCTCGTCATCCACCAAGGAAAAGGGCGTCGGCAAAATTGCTTTGGTTCGCAAATAGGCCCGAGCAGTGTGTTGGAATAGTGCAAGATTTGCAACAATTGGTTATAACTCATTGAAATATCGACAAATCCCCCCAGCCCCCTTCAAATGGGGCTAAAGAAAGGATTGTGCGATTAACATTGATAATATTCGATATATGGCTTGGATCGAACCCACGGGTTAACCCGTGGGATGGCTAATTCAATAGGCAGCGCCCAGCCATTGCCGCAAGAAATATTTAAGACAAATGCAAGATTACAGAATACTATTGGTGGACGACGAAGAAACCCAGCGCGAGTCTTTGCGCGGCTTCCTCGAGAAAAAGGGATACGCCGTCGTGCCAGCCGCCTCGGGTGCGGCCGCAATCGGCAAATTGAAACAATCCGATTTCGATTTAATTATCACCGACTACCAAATGCCCGGGATGACCGGCGCGCAGTTGCTCGACGAGGCCAAATCGATTAATCCTTCGGTTCCGGTTATCGTTATGACTGCATTCGGCACGGTGGAATCCGCCGTCGCCATTATGAAACAGGGAGCATTCGATTTCTTGCAGAAACCGATCGACCTCGAGGAACTGCTTGTGCTGATCGAAAGGGCCGAGGAACGCTCCACGCTGATTCGCGAAAACAAACAGCTACGGCAACAATTGGCCGAACGCTTCCGCTTTGATGGAATCGTTTCGGCAAGTGGCGAAATGGAACAAGCGCTGAACATGGCAGCCCGAGTGGCCCGCTCCAAGGCGTCCGTACTAATTCGCGGCGAAAGCGGAACCGGCAAGGAATTGGTCGCCAAGGCCATTCACTACGCCAGCGACCGCAGCGACAAGCCTTTCGTCGTCGTGAATTGCGCGGCAATGCCGGAAACTCTGTTCGAGAGCGAACTTTTCGGCCACGAGAAGGGCGCCTTCACCGGGGCGGACAAACCGCGAGCCGGTAAGTTTGAACAGGCCCACGGCGGCACTCTGTTCATAGACGAGGTGGGAGACATTCCGATGCCCGTCCAGGTCAAACTGCTTCGCGCGGTCCAGTTCGGATCGATCGAAAGGCTCGGCAGCAACAAAACAATATCGACCGACGTCAGGATTATTACCGCAACGAACCGAAATTTGGAAAAAATGATTGAAACCGGCGAGTTCCGCGAGGATTTGTTCTATAGGTTCAATGTGGTGGCCGTGCACCTGCCGCCACTGCGCGCCCGGAAGTCCGACATCCCGATTCTCGTTGACTTTTTCCTGAAGAAATATGCCGGCCAGTCCGCCGAACCGATCGAAGGGGTGTCCCGCGAGGCAATGGACGCGCTCATCAAATACCACTTCCCCGGCAACGTGCGCGAATTGGAAAACATTATCCAAAGGGCTGCAGTTTTGGCTCGGAAAAGCATTATTACAACGAAGGACCTGCCTTCGCATGTATGGGCGGCCGCCGAACAGCCGACGGACGTCGCCGACGGTTTGCCGAGCGGACTTAATGACGCCGTCGAGCAATTGGAGCGCAAGATGATTGGCAGCGCGCTCGCCGAGGCCTCTGGGAATCAGTCTAGGGCAGCCGAATTGCTTGGAATTAACGAGCGGACGCTCCGCTACAAAATGTCGAAATACGGTATTTCCTTGGCTAATAGGTCGTAGAAAACAAACTTTGCCCCATCCCACGGTTTGAATCGATGATTATTTGTAGCAAGGGGTTGTCTCAAAAGCCCGAAAAACTGTATTTTTGTCATGTTGAACGAAGTGAAACATCCATATATTGCAAGGACTAACGAATAACAATGGATTCTTCACTTCGCTTGAGAATGACACTTTTGACACAGTCCCTACATTTTGTAATCAAATTTATCCCAAAAAGTTCGTTGGAAAAGCCCTCAATCCTCAAATCCCTTTCTCCCAAAGGGCGACGAGGGACTTTCATAAAAAAACGTTTTCTACTCCCTTCTACCGTCGGGAGAAGGGCTGGGGATGAGGGTATAGAATGTATTTCATATTTTCAATGAATAATTCAGGTTAAAATCAAAATGTTTTTTTACCGCATAGCGGTTGTTAAATATTATTCTGGATGAAACAACAAAACATATACAACATTCGCTACGCGAAATCTTGTCAAAAATAATTCGAACATCAACTACAATACAACAACCGCTACGCGGTAAATAATATTACAACTTGCTCAAAATAGTATTTGGTATTGTACCCACACAAAACGGTATAGGATCAGATTAGTTGTACAAGAGATGTCATCAAATTTCTTGTCATTTAGCCCGAGATTCAAACCCACACAAAGCGTTATTGAACATATACAATTTATCTCACCGCATCGGCGCGATTTCACCTTCGTCTATTTCGTGGAATTCCATACCGGTAATCTGTGCGTATGTTTTTCCAATCGATTCGATGATGATGTATTCGGAGTCCAGCATATCGGTGCGCCCGCTCCAGACTGTGTCGCACTCGATAACGATATTGCAGACGTGATTATAATTGTGGATTCGCACTTTCTGAAGCTCGCCCGGCACGGCTTTGATTTCATTCTTCATAGCGATGAGTTTGCCATTTTCCTTCACTTCGGTGCCGCCGCTTGTGAAATCGCAAGTGATCGAAGGCCGCTCGTAATACTTGTATTTGCCAGTCCGCAGAGCGAACCTGACGCCACTGCCCTGTTGCAAGCGCATGTCGAATTCGGAGAAGAATTCCGTTACGCCCTCCATCCGAAGCGACACGATGCCGCCCGGGCGCAAAACGAAGGCATTGTCGTGAGTTTGCTCCACGCTGTCGATCGCGCCAAGTATTTCGCCCTCGATTTGGTAGGAAAAGCCTCTGTACAGATAGAACTTCTCGGAGGCGCAACCGCCGGCAAGCAATGCAACTGCTAAAAGTATATATAAAATATTGATTTTTTTCATATCAATGGCTCCGAATTGAATTTTTGTTTATCATTTCACGGCCCACAAGGTAGCGCGGCCAAGCAATAAGCCCGACATTAACGGGATACTTCCTTTTTGTAGTATCTCAATTCCTCCGGGAAGAAAATTCTATCGGCGAGCGAAAGTCCCACACCGATATATGCGCGGCTGAAACTGGTGAGGCGCCCGAGTTGGCTGCGAAGCTCGCCGCCCAATTGCTCGTCGGTCGAACCGCTGACGTAGCCGATGCTTAGCGAAAGATTCATCATTTCGCCCACGCGCAGGCTGAGCCGATTCCCGACGTGGAACATTTTCGACGGATAGTAGCTGTATTCGATAAAGGGTTCGGTGGCCAGTTCGTCGGCGAGTACGGTTTGCCAGTAGCCCACGCGAACAGGCAAAATGCCGAGGCCCCATTCGTTCTTGCCCATTGCTGCCAGATTGATGAGCGAAGTGCCGGCGTAGAATTTGTTGTTGAAGCCGGGAATCGGGATTGCAACCGACGCATTGGCTACGCGCAGAATCATACCGCTAATGGCATTCTTCGATGAATCGTTGCCGAAAACGGACCTATCCGCACCGGACGCGAGGACTGTGGCCTGAAGCAAACCAACCTCCCATGACGAATGATGGTATTCGCTCCACTCTTTCTGAGTTTCGGGGACGCGATTAAGGAAGTCCAAGACCGAAACGCCAAACCCGGCATAGGGAATCACCGAGGTTTGCGCGCCCTTAACGGTGCTCGCTTTGACCTGTGGGGAGCTTGCTGAGTTATTCCCAACGGCCAAGCCGGCATAGATACGGAAATTCAATCCGCCCACGGAGCCAAAGTCCAAAGAGCCGGACATATTGATGTATTGGGACGGATACCACCCAATGCCGAATGCCGGAGTGAAGGCAACATATGGAATGTCTTCTTTCAGGAAATAGCGTTTGCGGACGTAGATAGGGAAGACGCTCACGAGAGCCTTCTCGATACGTGCATCAGGAATGATCGCTTCGGCAATCGAGGTACCGATGGTCCAATTCGCAGCGTCGCGGAACCAACGCAAACGCCATTCGCCAATACCAAAGCGGTACAGCCCGCCGGGAATTTTCAGGTCTTTGCTTCCTCGCCAGCCGTCGCGAAGGCTGTCCAAAGAGGGGAAAAGGCCAAACAAACCGGTTCCGGCCGCGTTATTGCTTTCGCCGCTGAACATCAGTCCGACGCTTTCGAACATACCGAGCCTGATAAAGTCGGGGTACTTGCGGATATGGAACGAATCGGCCCGGATCACTTCGTTTTCGGTATGAATCGTACGCGAAGAGGGGACGATCAATCCGTTGTCGCGGTTTCCGGGGACGTTTTGCACCTGTTCATGCCGTGTCGTGTCGCGGTTCACGATTGCATACGTATCGATTTCCTCGCGAGTCGATAAGTTCGAACAGCCCCAAATCAGTGGGAACATCATTCCGATAGTGAGTATCAAATATCTTTTCATATAGGAGCAATCCTGTATATATTTATATTTTTTTCGGCTTTAATCCGGCAATTTCAAATTCAACAATTCATAGTAAAGAGTACTAATTCTTTTCCTGAGCGTTTTTTACCTCGACGTCGAGCGCAATAAAGCCCTTAAGCTCGGCGTGGATAGCGTCTCCATCGGCGATAGGCCCGACTCCCTCCGGCGTGCCCGTGAATATGGCATCGCCCGGTTGGAGCGTAAAGACATTGGATAGGAATTCCACCAGAACTGCCACGCTGCGCTCCATCTGCGAAGTGCTGGCTTTCTGGCGCAATTCGCCATTGACTCGCAACTCGATAACGAAATGCGGATCCCGGCCGGCGGCTTCTGCTGGGACGATCATCGAGACCGGTGCCGATGTGGCAAACCCTTTCGATACTGCCCATGGGTTGCCTTCCTCTCGGGCGCGTCTCTGCACGTCGCGCAGAGTAACGTCGATACCAACGGCATATCCGGCCACGTAGTCCAAGGCATCGGAGGCCGAGACATGCGAGCATTCGCGTCCGATAACGACTACCAGCTCCAATTCGTGGTGCACCAATTCGGAGAATTTAGGCAGCTGAATCGATTCACCATCCTCGACGAAGGCAGCCGGCGGTTTTATGAAAACAATGATTTCCGAGGGGACGTCGCCTCCCATTTCGCGGGCGTGGGCCTCGTAGTTCCGTCCGATGCCATAGAATGTACCCACCTGCAATTTCCTGCCGTCTGTGAACTTGAAATATTTCGGCATAGCGTCCTCAATCATTAGTTAGATAATTCTTGCTTTCTTCTTTTGGTCTGCACCGGCGTTTTGGTTCAACTTCGGGAAGGTTGCTTTCTTCTCGGACTGGTCTTTCTTCGTATCTTTTTTTTCTTCTATTGGTTCCGGTTTTTTGGCCGGGGCTTCGTCGTTTCTGATTTGTTCGGTCGATGGCATTCGTTGCAATTCGGCGCTGTACGGGTCGTCGCCCTCGTCGTTGAAAATGCCGCCCGTGGCGGACGAATCCACCATATTGAACGCGAATTTTCTTTGTTTATAGGGAAGGCGTTCGTCCGAGTATATCTTCTTCATGAGCAATCCCCAGATTGGGGCCGCTGCAGAGGCTGCGTAGGCATAGCTGCCGGTGAAAGTGATTCGCCGGTCGTCGAAGCCCACCCACACGCCGGCCACCAACTGCGGCGAGAATCCGATGAACCAAGCGTCTGCGTAGTCGTTCGTGGTGCCGGTTTTGCCGCCGCATTCCAAGCCCGGAGGAAGCATTTTCTTGATTCCCCACGCAGTACCGTAATTGATGACGCCCTGCATCATCATTGCCATTTGCCGCGCAATTTTGGGTGGAAGGGCGTCTGTGGCTTCGGCTGCTCCATTCTTTTCGAAAATAGCCGTACCGAATTGGTCATCGATCGAATTTACGTAATATGGTTTGACGTGGATACCATCGTTGATAAACGTGCCGAAAGCCGAAGTCATTTCCATCGGGCGTACTTCGCCGCCGGCGCCGAGGCTGAGCGCGGGCACAGCATTGAGGTTCGATTCGATGCCCATTTTTCGCGCCAAGTCAATTACTTCCGAAGGCGACGTAACGGTCGTGATGAGCCGCGCCGAAACGGTGTTGATCGATCCGGCAAGAGCCTGGCTGAGCGAGACCATGCCGCCCTCGTTTTTGCCCGAGCCGCGCGGAGACCACGATTCGCCCGATGGCAGTGTGTATGTATATGGTCCTGATTCGATCATGCTCGAGGGCGTCAGCCCTTTCATCAGCGCAGCCGAATAGACAAAAGGTTTGAACGTGGAGCCGGGCTGGCGGTTGATCCGCGTAACGTGATTCAGCGAATACTTGGCGTCGGGGCTTTCCTGAAGGAATTTCGGCGAAGCGCCCACCATCGCAAGTATCGCGCCGTTTGTCGGGTCGATAACTACCAAACCCACCTGAACTGTGGTGGCGGCATTTTTCACGGAATCGACGAATTCTCGTTTGTATCGCAGCTCGTCGGCGATGGCCTCGCGTTTGTCCGTCGGAGCCGAATTGTATGCCGGATTGTCTTTAATTGCTTTATTGATTAAGGTGTTAAGCAGTTCTGTATTCCTGGACCACGACCAAGATTTATTGAAGACAGCTTGGAATTTCTCTAAATGCTCCGCGACGGCTTCCTCGGCGTATTGCTGTATGCGAGAGTTGAGCGTGGTATGGATGATAAGCCCGTCGCGATAGATATCGAATTCCTTCATGTTTTTCGAGAGGTCTTGGCGAATCATTTCGACGAAGTGCGGTGCTGCGAGCGGTGCCTTCCGTTGGTCTTTGAATTTTGCCAAGTTAATCGGTTCCTGAAGCGACCTTGCGTAGGTGGTTTCGGTGATCTTGCCTTGGTCGCGCATCATACGCAGCACGAGATTCCGTCTCTCGAGCGCTTTCGGATAGTCCGAGATACCGTTATAGATCTCCGGTGCCTTCAGCAGCCCGACTAAGAAAGCGCATTCGGCGGTGCTGAGCTGCATCGGCGGCTTGTCGAAATAGACCTGTGCAGCCACCTGCACTCCATAGGCGCCGCGTCCGAAATTGACAGTGTTGGCATACATCTGGAGTATTTCATCTTTCGTGAAAGCCTTTTCGATGTTGATTGCAGTAACGGCTTCGCGGATTTTCCTTTTCCAGGTGCCCTCTTGGGTGAAGTAGAGATTTCGCGCCAATTGCATCGTAATCGTCGAAGCTCCCTCGCCACGGCGGCCGGATGCCTTGCGGAAAATGTTCTTTATTGCAGCGTTCATAACGCGGGCGGTGTGAATGCCCCAATGGTCATAGAATTCTTTGTCTTCGACGGCCACGAGTGCGTTCTGGAAATCCTTCGGAATACTATCGAGCGAAAGGGAGACTCGGCGCTGGATGTAGAAGTGGTCGAGCAATTTTCCGTCGGCGCTAAGGATTTGCGTTGCGAAATTTTGTTTTGGATTCTCAAGTTGTTCGAGCGATGGCAGATGCCCCGCGACTGTGAAGTACACGGCGATGGCGACGACGAAAGCCAATCCGAGCGTTCCGGCGCAAAGCCATACAAAGAATTTGAAAGGTGTCAGTGGTCCACGCATTTTATTTCTATAGTCCTTTGAATATCATCATGTTACAAATCTATTTCTTAAGTATTTTTTCCAATTCCACTCGGCGGCAGCGCAAATGCCACTGTTCGTCGGATTCGCCCGGCTTTTGGTCGAGCAATTGGGATTTTCCTGCCGAACGTTCCTCAAGAATTTCGGCGGGCACGCCACGGTTGATTAATTGCTTGGCGATGAAGGCCACCCTCTTCCGGCCGAGGTTCAGGTTGTATTGCTCGGAAGCAATAACATCAGTGTGGCCGGTAAGGATAATTTTCTCGATTTTGTCGAGCGACATTTTAATGTTTTTCGCCAGCAGGTCCAGTTCGCTCTGCCAGGTCTTGTTCGACGGGATACCATTCGTGTCGAGCGCATATTTGTAAGGATTGCTAAAATCGTCGTATGGGAAATTTATCCTAAGCGTAAGGCTTTCGGGCACTTTGTATATGTGTTGCTGAGTTTTCACGGTGTCGTCTTTGGCGACGCTAACCTTGTACGATTCGAAAAACAGTTCGGGCGCCTGGGCAGTAACTTCGTATTGGACGCCCTTTTCGAGCGGAATCCTGTAATTTCCGGCGTCGTCTGCCGTAAAGATTGCGTTTGGCGTGGCGTTCCTATCGAATTTATCGAAGAAATTGCCGTTGTTCCGCGCCACGTTTTCCAGTTCACGGTCGTTTTCGAGGGTTTCGAGGTTCGTCGTATCCATGCGGATTGGGCCAACGATGGTTTTGCCCTGCGCGCCGATGGTCAGCATCCTGACGCTGAGTTCGGCCTTGGGGACTGGCTTGCCTGTGTTTGCATTGAGCACGGTGCCGACCAAATCGAAGAATGGGAAATCAATGTCAGGCAGTTTGGTTTCCGAAAGTGCCGGCTCGAAATCGACGGCGAGAGGGACATCCTTCGGCGCGGCTTTTTTTGTATCGTCAAATTTAACTTTTACTTGCAATTTCCTGACGAACAGGTCGAAGCCGCCTTTGTTTTCGATGAGCGAGCTTGCTTGCTGGTTCGACGAATAATAGAATGTGGTTTCGTCCTCGTCGGGTATGTGCGGGAAGAGTTCGTCGGCGGCAGTATTCATGGGCGGACGCATGTTCTCCGGCCTGGAGAAAAAATTCGAGGGGTTTGCGAGCACGTCTGTATTTCCATCGGCGACAGCCCTCCAGAAGTCCGACGAAACGTAGGATACGAAGATATCGTAGCCGCCCACGGTTTCGTGGCCGCAGGACGAGAAATACAGCTCGCGTCCGTCTTTGGAGATGAAGGGCGAGAGTTCGTGGCAGGCCGTATTGACGACCGGGCCGCAATTGAAAGCGCGGGACCATTTGCCGTCCGGCATCTGGGCAATGAACCAGATATCAGTTCCGCCATTGTTCGGCAGCAGGTCCGACGAGAAAAATATAACCTTGCCGTTAGTCGAAATTGTCGGTTGCGATTCCCAGAAGAATCCTTTTGGATCGATTTCGGCTGAAAGCGAAACCGGCGAAATAATCATGTTTTCGTTGAACTTGGAATAGTATAGCTCCGAGTTGCCATAATTGAAGAAGCCTTTCGTATTGACCGCTGCGAAGGCGGCATTTTTGTTCCTCACGGAAATAAATCCGAAGTGGTTCGCGAAGTCTGTCCCGCCGATGCCCGATTCGTGAGTGCCGGAATTGAATCGCGGCATACGATAGATCCGGGGCGTTTGGAGCGAATCCTCAGTCGTTGTGATTATCGCCTTCTTTTCGCTGATGAAAGAAATGGCCCATTCGTCGTTGATCGAGTTTGTGTTCGAGAGCGGGAGGAATTCGTAGTACGAACTGGCGGTGTCGCGGTAGCGCTTGCTCGTATCGACGGCGGTTCCGGCCCATGCAGTGGGCTTGCATTCCTGCTTGGGCTCTGGGCACGAGATCTCTTTGAGGTTAGTGGTGCCAATGCCGCAGGACGAAACAACAAGCGCGATAATCAGGCAAATCGTGTATGAGCTATACTTCATATTCTGACGCTTTTCCATATTGTTCAATACTAATTACAAAAATAAAATATATATTAATATGATCTATCCGAAAATCAATCGATACGATAAATATTCATCGATAATCAATTGAACATGTTAATGAACTGATGAATTCAATGGTTGAGAATTGACGGCAAGCAAACGCCTTGCACGCGCCTATCGGAACCGACGAAGAGCAGCCCCGAAAATTTCATTTAGATTGTTAATACAAAGAAAAATGATGGCCATGTTTGACGCCACGATGAGTTGATGTGCTGATGTGATGATATGATGATAATAGTTGCAAGGGAAAAGGTAAAAGTAGCAAGTAGAAAGATGTGCCATTCCTCCGAGGTTTGGTACGTCTTTCAGAAAAGTCGGGCGGGTTCGGAACCCGCTCCTACACCTTCTCAAGTAGAAAGTTGAAAGGAGCAAGTTGCAAGTAGAATTTTGTGCTGTCCTAAATTGATGTACTGTCCTAAATAGAGTTGACTTTTTGAATTTAGAATACAAATTAAAAAAG
>CAZSWR010000022.1:0-40254 GCA_964610885.1 uncultured Hyphomicrobiales bacterium
TTCGTGAACCTTTCGGCTCTTCCGGAATTCTGCCGCGGATACATGGTCGCAGACCTTATCATGATCTTGGGCAGTATCGATATCGTGCTTGGCGAAGTGGACAGATAATCATTATTAATTGTATTGTATTTTATGAAAAAAATTCTACTTGTAATAGCTTTAGTGTTGGCATCTTTTGCCGCGTCATTTGCCGAAACCGCAATTGGATTCGAGGACTTCCAGTCTTGGATGCGAAGAGTCTCAGTTCCCGGATACTCCTATGGCGCAACAGAAAAGGACGGTAACGAATTCACTGCTATGTTCACAAGTGGATCGAAAATACTGCAAATTCGTTTCGGCGAATCCAAACTCTTCAACGAAAAAGCTGAAGGTATGGAAGCACCTTATACAAGAAATGGTTTGAAACTCAAGTATATCAACAATAGATTGATTAGCGGTATCTATGCCGACGTGCCGGAACTGAAAGCCTCGCTTTTCATTGCTTCGTCCGAGAACACCTCGAAAAGTGATTATGAAAAGATTATTGATGCGCTAAGGATTAGTTCTGTCAACCCATCCGCTGCGAACAGCGTCGGAGTGCCGGCAGAAATCCCCACCGACGAACGACTGGAAGGAACTGTGGCCAGCGTGGAAAAGAAAGAAGCCTCGACCGAAGGCTACCGATACGAATACCACGTTAAATACAGAAAAAGCAAAGATTTAGCCAGCAGCCTCCGTAAGTTGTGCAGCAAATGGAAAGGCTCGATCGACGTTTGCACCATGAAACAATTCACATTGGTTTGCGGCGAAACCGATTCCATCGATGCGCTCGAAGCAATGGCAGACGGTACAGAGGTTAATTTTATATATTACAAGAATAATTAGTTCAGAAATAAGTATTAAAAGATAAATAAACGGTTTTATGGAAACAACAAATTTTGTATATCAGCTAATTGACAACGGGATACTGGCAGTCGGGATAATTGTAGTCCTGCCGCTTGTGTATCTGCTTGTTTATGCGCTCGTAGCAATTCTGGGCGAACTTAAAATCTCCGCTTTCATCCAAGAGCGCTTAGGCCCGATGCGTACCGGCCCGTGGGGCATACTTCAGCCACTGGCCGAAGTCTTCAAGCTGCTCCAGAAGGAAGACATCACGCCCGACGCGGCCGATAAGCCATTCTTCAATTTGGCTCCGTTCTTGGTGTTTGCCGCTTCGTACACCAGCTTTGCCGTGATCCCGTTCAGCTCGCAGTTCATTGCAGCGAACCTGAACGTCGGCCTGTTCTTCATCTTCGCGGTCGGCTCGATAACTTCCGTCAGCCTGATGATGGGCGGCTGGGCCTCGAACAACAAGTATTCGCTGCTCGGCGCCATTCGCTCCGTTTCGCAAGCTGTTAGCTACGAAATTCCCGCTGCCATGGCCATTCTTTCGATTGCCATGCTTGCCGGATCGTTAGACATGCAAGAGATCACCAAGGCCCAGGGCGGTTGGTTCTGGAATTGGTTTCTCTTTGGCGGCTCCGGTTCGCTCGAGAAGATTTGGGTTATCCCGTTCTCGGCCGGTATGTGCTTGATATACCTTATCGCATCGCTCGCCGAAACGAACAGGACACCGTTCGACATTCCCGAAGGCGAAAGCGAGCTTGTTGCCGGATACCACACAGAATACAGCGGTATGAAATTCGCAATGATTTTCTTCGGCGAATACGCTAACATGTTCGTGGTGGCTGCCGTTATGACCACGATTTTCCTCGGCGGATGGAACTCGCCGTTTGGCGATGTGATGCAAGGGCCGATTTGGGGACTGTTCTGGTTCTCGACCAAGGCAATGTTCATCGTTTTCCTCCAGATTTGGCTTCGTTGGACTCTCCCCCGCCTCCGCGTGGATCAGCTTATGTTCCTCGGATGGAAAGTTTTACTTCCGACGTCGTTTGTGTGCTTTTTCCTGATGAGCCTTTGGGCATTGATTAAATAAAGAAACGAATTTATTATTTATAATAATCTCGGCTAAAAAATATGAATTATATAAAAAGCATTTGGATGGGGATATATACCGTTTTGGTCGGTATGAAGATTACTTTCCTGCATTTGTTCGAAAGAAACGTTACTGTACAATATCCCAACGAACGCCTTCCGATTCCGGACACTGCTCGCAACAGGCTGCAATTGGACCCCGAGGATTGCAATGGTTGCAACTCGTGCGTCCGCGCCTGCCCCGTGAAATGTATCTCGATCGAGACAATCAAGGTAGCCCCCGGCGAAACCGCACCGCCACTGAAATCCGGCGGCAAACGTATGCTCTGGCTGGCCAAATACGACCTCGACATGGGCAAATGCTGCTTCTGCGGACTTTGCACCGAGGCCTGCCCCACGTCGGCAATCAAGATGACAAAAGACTACGAGTATTCGTCGTCAGACAAGAATGATTTAGTTTTCCATTTCGCCACTCTGACGCCCGAGCAGGCAAAAGAGAAGAAAGACCAATTGGCAAAGGCAAATGCAGCCGCTGCCGCCAAAAAAGCTGAAGAAGAAAAACAAGCATAATTGTATAACAGTAATTATTTGTAATGATACCTGATTTTGAAACGATAATGAATCCCTTACTGCAAGAACTTGCTGATGGAAACAGCAGAGAGTTCAATGCGTCGGTAGAATCCCTTGCTGATTTCTTCAACTTAACAGAAGAAGAAAGAAAGGAAATGCTACCGAGTGGGACCCAACAAATCTTTAAGAACAGGATTGGTTGGGCACGGACTTATCTAAAAAAGGCAGAATTAATAGTATCAGTTGGGCGTGGAATTGTAAAAATTTCCGATAGAGGTTTGAAGGCCATTCAAGATGGAGCAATAGTTAATGTTAACTACTTGAAACAGTATCCTGAATTCAATAGTTTTCAAACCGTGAGGAAAGACAACAACGGACATTCCGAACAAGTTATTGATAATTCGATAATTACTGTTAACCAAACTCCCGAAGAAAGTATCGAAATCGGGTACAGGCAACTGAGAAGCGAATTAAGCCAAGAGTTGCTCGAGAAAATCTCTTCGATGTCCTTTTCGTTCTTCGAAAAATTGGTGGTCGAGGTGCTCGTGAAAATGGGCTACGGCGGTTCGCTCCAGGATGCCGGCCGCGTCATCGGCAAGACCGGGGACGAAGGCATTGATGGCACGATCAAAGAGGACAAGTTGGGGCTTGATGTTATTTATATTCAGGCCAAGCGTTGGCAAAACGTGGTCGGCCGCCCCGAGATTCAGAAATTCGTCGGTGCCCTCGCCGGCCAAGGCGCCCGGAAAGGCGTTTTCATTACGACATCGTCGTTCACGGCCGACGCGAAGGCATACACTCCCAAGAATGAGACGAAGATTGTGCTTATCGATGGCGAGCAGTTGGCGCAGATGATGATTGATCACAACGTGGGCGTTTCCTTGCAGAACGCTTACGAGATAAAAAGAATAGACAATGATTATTTCGATGAAAATTGAGATTTAATAATAACTAAATAAATGTAATTATGGAAGACATACTTTTTTACGCGTTTGCAGCTATCACGTTGGCCTCGGCCGCCGTGGTTGTCTTTTCGAGGAATGTGATGCACTCAGCCTTCTCGCTGCTCTTCACCCTGTTTGGCGTGGCTGCTTTCTACGTACTTCTGTCGGCAGACTTCCTTGCCGTCTCGCAGATCATGGTCTATATCGGCGGTATTCTCGTGCTGCTCATCTTCGGTGTGATGCTCACGACGAAGGTAACCGGTGTGGACGTGAAATCGGGCATGACCGGAAAATTGCAGACTTGGATTTCGCTTGCGTTCGCTGCGGTAATCGCCGTGGGGCTTTCGATTGCGTACCAATGCACAGATTGGTTCACAAAGGAAATCACTCCCGAACAGATAGCGGCTTCCAATTCGCTCAAAGGGCTTGGCGTCGAATTGATGACTGATTATTTGGTCGCATTCGAGGTGGCTTCCGTGCTGCTCACCGTTGCTTTGGTTGGCGCGGCTCTGATCGCCCGCCGGAAAAACTAATCGGCTTGCTCGGGGCTGTGGGGCGCTCCCCCACCCTCCGAAATGCAGTGCGAAATTTGTTCATACATAAGATGAAGTTAACAAAATAATAAGGTTACTCGAATTATGAGTGTAGGTTTAACAGAATATTTGATCGTCGGAGCAATCCTCTTCGCCCTTGGCGTATTCGCCATTCTGACACGCAAGAACGCGGTTATGGTGCTAATGGGTTTGGAGTTGGTGCTCAACTCAGCAAATATCAATTTCGTTGCTTTTGCGCGCTTCGGCGGGATGAATATTTCCGGCCACGTCGCTGCAATCTTCGTAATCGTGCTTGCTGCCGCCGAGGCTGCCGTCGCGTTGGCCATAGTGCTGAATATCTATCAGAACTATAAGCACATCAACGTGGACGAAATCGACAAGATGAAGGAATAGTTTTCGGACCTCCCAGAGGCCCCCGAGAATCCTTTGAAACGAAGAGCGGAATGCCGCTTCGCTCTTAGAAAAATTTGCGGCAATTGAAAATTAGATTGTATATATTAAATATAATAGAATTTAAGCAATTATGGCACATGAAACGCTACTGCAATTAGCAACAGCAATACTCCTGTTCCCGCTGATAGGATTCATGATCCTAATATTCCTCGGGAAACGAATAGGCAAGCCTGCCGGAGTAATCGGCTCTACCATTTTGGGTATCGACCTACTGATGGCTATAGTCGTTGCATACACAAAATTGGTTACGTATTCGGGCGAGAAAATCATTCAGACAAAGCTCGAATGGTTCCGCCTGACCGAAAGCATATCCATAACCGTCGGTATCGGAGTCGATAACCTTACGGTCATCATGCTCTTGGTTGTTACGCTTATCAGCTTCTTGGTCCACATGTTTTCGACCGAATACATGGATGGAGACAAGCGTTATCCGCGCTTCTATGCGTACTTGGGACTGTTCACCTTCTCGATGCTCGGCATCGTCTTGGCGAACAACTTCCTGTTTATGTACGTTTTCTGGGAGCTTGTCGGTATCAGCTCGTATCTGCTCATCGGCTTCTGGTACGAAAAGGATTCCGCAGCTAACGCCGGGAAAAAGGCATTTATCACGAACAGAATTGGCGATTTCGGATTCCTTATGGGAATTCTGATCATCTACTCCACTTATGGAACGTTCATGTTCGACGATGTGTTTGCCCAGATGGCACGCGGCATCCTTCCTTTCGACAACGAGACATCGCTCACGATCGCCGGAATGTGCATTTTCTGTGGCGCCGTCGGCAAATCGGCTCAATTCCCGCTACACGTTTGGCTTCCCGACGCAATGGAAGGCCCAACCCCCGTCAGCGCATTGATTC
The DNA here is from genome assembly GCA_964610885.1 of uncultured Hyphomicrobiales bacterium. GTDB lineage: Bacteria > Bacteroidota > Ignavibacteria > Kapaibacteriales > UBA2268 > CAZSWR01. The sequence continues at coordinate 5,332 of CAZSWR010000022.1, forward strand.
ATGCCGCCACGATGGTTGCCGCCGGTGTCTATCTTGTGGCTCGCGTGTTCCCCTTGTTCACAGCAGATGCTTTGACTTTAATTGCCTATATTGGAGCAATCACAGCCTTCATTGCAGCCACGATCGCCCTAACTCAAACCGACTTCAAGAAAGTACTCGCGTATTCGACTGTTTCGCAGCTCGGATACATGGTTATGGCGCTCGGCGTGGGATCGTACACGAATGGTTTCTTCCATTTGGTTACCCACGCTTGGTTCAAAGCAGCACTCTTCCTTGGTTCCGGTTCGGTCATCCACGCAATGCACCACGCAGCGCACCACATGAACGACCACCACACAGATCCTCAAGACATTAATAACATGGGCGGACTTCGCAAGACTATGCCCTGGACATATTTGACGTTCCTCTTCGCAACGATTGCAATTTCCGGCGTTCCGTTCACTTCGGGCTTCCTGTCGAAGGATGGAATCCTTGCCGGAACTATCGCATACGCCAAACTTACCGGCCATTGGCTGATTCCTTTCGCTGGTTTCGGAGCTGCAGGCCTCACGGCATTCTATATGTTCCGCCTGACGATCCTCGCCTTCCATGGCGATGCGAAGACACCCGTTGCCTCTCACACCAAAGAAAACAAAAAAGTTATTGTCATGCCACTTGTGGTGCTTGCAGTGCTTTCGTTCTGGTTCTGGTATTCTCCGAACCCGATCGATGCCACTCAGGGCTGGTTCCACGCCGCTGTTAAACAACCGGCAACTGCCGTCCCCGCAAGCGCTCAATGGGACTTCCTGCTGATGGAAGCGCCAGCCGCCGAAGCCCAACACGAAGCCACAGCGCCAACAACAGAAACTGCTGCATTGGCCCACGAAGCTCCGGCAACGGAAACTCATGCACCCGAAGCGGCAACTGCCGAAGCCCACACGGCTCACCACTACATGAACAAATACGAAGAAGCCGTACACCACGAGCACTATACAGCGATGTTCCTATCGCTTCTGATCGCCGGCTGCGGTATTCTGTTCTCGTTCTGCATGTATCAATTCAAATTACTCAGCCCGGACAGCTTGGAACGCCAGTTCAAGCCATTGCACAAATTCTCGCTGAACAAATGGTACTTCGACGAGCTTTACCAAGCAACGGCTATTGGCGGCACGGTCCTATTTGGAAAATTCCTTGCTCTCTTCGATAACAAAGTCGTGGACGGAGCTGTGAACCTTAGCGCCGGCGTTACTCGCGTTGGTGGATACTGCACCGGATACTTCGATCTCTATGTGGTCGATGGCTTGGTGAACCTCGTGGCGAACGTAACCGGATTCTTCGGTGCGGCCCTTCGGAAATTCCAGACCGGCCGTATTCAGACGTATTTGATATTTGCGATCATTGGATTGATGGCATTGATCTATTTTGTTATATAATTAATATGAAAAATTTGTCGAATATATATTTTCTCGGAGGATATTAATGGGAGGCTCAATTAGTACAGCGTTTGGCTCCTCAATTCTCACTTGGATTACTTTGTTGCCAATCTTAGGAATGATCATTGTTGCGCTCATTCCCTCCGGCAAAGACGAAGTATCGAAAGAAAAAGCCAATAATTATTTCAGATGGACAACCGTACTCTTTACGGGTATTCAGTTGATCATGGCAATCTTCATCTTTATGAATTACAATCCCTCGCTTGCCGGAATCGACAAGATCGAGGGCTATCAATTCGTAGAGAAAGTGCCGTGGATTAGCGCAATGCTTCCTTCGGTCGGCCCGCTCCGCATCGACTATTTCGTCGGTATCGACGGCGTCAGCGCACCGATGGTATTGCTTAGCGCGCTTGTCTGCTTCGTGGCTTCGTTCGCCTCGTTCGGCATCCAAAAATCGGTTAAAGGATACTTCGCAATGTACCTTCTCCTCGATGCCGGCATGATGGGCGTGTTCGTTGCCCTTGACTTCTTCCTCTTCTATGTCTTCTGGGAAATCATGCTCCTTCCGATGTACTTCCTTATCGGTATTTGGGGCGGCCCGAGAAAAGAATATGCAGCAATCAAGTTCTTCATCTATACTTTGGTTGGCTCCGTTTTCATGCTCTTGGTTATGATCGCCCTCTATTTCAGCGTCGGTTCGTTCAACATGCTCGACATGATGGATCCCTCGAAATACATCGCCGGATCGATTCTTTCGGGCCAAGGGACAACGATTCGATTGGCTGCATTTATGGCTCTGTTTATCGGTTTCGCCATTAAAGTGCCATCGGTTCCGTTCCACACTTGGTTGCCCGATGCCCACGTGGAGGCCCCGACTGCGATCAGTGTTATCCTTGCCGGCGTGCTTCTGAAAATGGGCGCCTACGGTATGCTTCGCATCAACTGGACAATGTTCCCCGACGGCGTCGCATATTTCCAAAGTCTAATAGCTATCATCGGCATGGTTTCCATCGTCTATGGAGCGCTTTGCGCCTTGGGCCAGTTCCGAGTGGGCAAACGCGACTTGAAGAAGATGATCGCCTATTCGTCCGTCAGCCACATGGGCTACGTGATACTCGGTATGTCTTCGCTCCGCCCCGAGGGCACAGTTGGAGCAATCTTCCAAATGTTCAACCACGGAACGATTACGGCCATGCTCTTTATGATAGTGGGCGTCATCTACGACCGCTCGCACACACGCGGACTGGACGAATTCGGCGGACTGGCAAACAAAATGCCGATCTACACCGGTATCATGGCAATTGCATTCTTTGCAGCAATCGGCCTGCCGGGCATGAGCGGTTTCATTAGCGAGACACTCGTGTTCGTCGGCGCATTCAAAGCCTTCCCCTACTTCGCAATGGTTTCCGGCCTTGGTATCATACTCGGCGCAGCATACATGCTCTGGGCGCTCCAAAAGGTCTTCTTTGGCAAACTCCCCGAGCGTTGGGCCGGCCCTTGGGACCCAACCGGTAAAAAATACAAACATGACGATATCAATGCTATCGAGCTTACAGCCCTCGTACCGCTTGCATTAGTGATCTTCTATTTCGGAATTTTCCCGAACTCGATTATCGGTATGATGTCCGCTTCAGTGGATCATTTGGTTAGCTTCGTTTCGACAAGCCCGCTTTTCACGGCAGGTATGTAATTGTATTTTTATAAAATGGATATGAGATAAAAATGATAGACCCGAATTTTTTAAAAGAATTTTTGAACCAGCTCGCGAACAGCCTCGGTTTATTCAAAGCGGAAACAGCGCTTGCCGTAACGTTCCTTGCTGCTCTTCTATTCGATCTCGCCTTTAAAAAGACAAGAAATGCCGCCGCGGTCGTTGCGCTTGTTGGCTTTGCTGTAACGGGATTCTTCCTTTGCAGCTCTTCTGCCGCCAACGACACCATATTCTCGAACATGCTTGCAGTGGACCCATTCGGCAATTTCTTCAAATTTATCATACTGATAACCAGCGCGCTCATCGTTGTCATTTCTTTCTTCTCGAAAGAACTATACACCGAAGGCCGCACGCTTGGCGAATACTATTCTCTGATCGTCGGTATGACCTTCGGTATGTTCCTGCTCGTGGGCGCCACAAACCTGATCATGGTGTACCTGGCCATCGAAACGATGAGTCTTTCGTCCTACGTTTTGGCAGGATATACGAAGGAAGTTCGCCGCTCGAGCGAAGCATCGTTGAAATACGTGATCTTCGGCGCGGTTTCCTCAGGTATCATGATCTATGGTATGTCTCTCATGTTTGGCCTCACCGGTTCGCTCGAGATTGCAGACATCGCCAAGGTTATCGGTTCGATGCCCCAAAACAATGCAATTGTAGTCGTCATCTCGTCGCTTATGATATTTTCCGGTATTGCATACAAAATTTCGGCCGTCCCCTTCCACTTCTGGACTCCTGACGTGTACGAAGGATCGCCCGTTACGATCACTGCATTTCTTTCGATTGCCTCGAAAGCGGCCGGATTCGCAATCCTGATTCGCTTCATCAAACTCGGTTTCTCGACCGGTGGAGATGCCTGGGCAATTATCGGCCAAATGGATTGGACATTTATCATCGCACTCCTTTCCGTACTGACGATGACGATTGGGAACCTGGTGGCCGTTTGGCAAAACAATATGAAAAGACTGCTTGCATACTCGTCGATTGCCCACGCCGGATATATGCTCATGGGCGTAACGGTGATGACATCGACCGGTGTGTCGTCTGTCTTGATTTACTTCTTCATGTACATGCTGATGAATATGGGAGCGTTCTTCTTCGTGCTTCTGATTGCCAACAAGATTGGTAGCGAAGAACTCGAGGACTACACAGGCCTGGCCTATCGCGCCCCAATCCTTTGCGTCTGCATGGTTGTATTCTTGATCTCGCTCGCGGGGCTTCCCCCCACGGCCGGCTTCATCGGCAAGTTGAACGTGTTTTCGGCTGTGCTTGCCAAAGATGGATATTTGTGGCTCGCAGTGGTTGGCGTTTTGAACAGTGTCGTGTCGCTTTACTACTATGCGAAAGTTATGCGCAACATGTTCCTCCGCAGCTCCGAAAATACTGAGAAGATCAGTTTTTCGCTGACCAGCACAATTATTATCATTGCCCTCGCAGTGCCGAATATCGTGTTTGGACTCTTCTTCGACCCGATCGTTAATTGGGCACAGAAATCTGTTGCAATGTTCTTCATTCAATAGACTTGCCAATATATTATAAAAAGCCTGTCATTTTTTTTGGCAGGCTTTTTTTTTATTTGGTAATATGATTTATTTTTTGTAGATTATTAAGTGATATTTTTTTAGTATTATTTAGAATATTATTAGATTAATTGAGTATTGAATAACAGGAGGAGAAATGGAAGTTCCAACGTCATCGCACCCGAATTGGAAAATAATCATCGGAGAACAATCGAATGTTCAATTCGATTTTTTGGCGACAAAGATACTTCTTGGCAGGCTTCACCTCAGGTACAAGCAAGAACCTGCTTCGTTAAACTCGTGTATCGAAGAGCTTCGAGATTTTTTCATCAAAAATGAAAACCAGCCCAAAGTGGTTTCCGACCTAAATAAAATCTTTAATAACAAGTAAAGAGTTAAGAAAATGGAAAAAAGAATGTATAGCCTCGAAGAAACCATCGAAGCAATTAATTCCGGCAAATCATTGATTCTGGCTGCCGACGAGAAAGCACTCGCAAAACTGCCCCGTGGCAATTGGATTGCCGGTACAATCCCCTATTTTATTGGGCAGGATGGAGGCCTTTTCTCTCAGGATAAAGTTTATATTACTGAGTTACCGGATTTTGCAGCTTCCTTCGAAATTAAAATCTATGATGAGAACAATATTTCAAGTATTTATAAAGACGCCAAGCCTAATGGTTTTTCATTTTTAATCATCCCCGGATTCAGCGGGATACACCAGAAGTTTGCCTTGGAAGCCACCTCATTTGATAACTTTGCTGTTAGCCCACTTATCGGATGGATTGCCGGGTTCGACCTTGGCAACAATAACGCCTCGGCGAAGGTTTTTGACGGCCGCAAAGCCGAAGCCTTCGACGGGAAAGCAATCGCTTTCCATATCGAATTGCCCGCAGACAAACACGTCGATATCCAGATTGTCAATATCTTCAAACCGGGATCTGGCGATTCGATCTCCTTCCCCAAGGATGGATTCGTCGCATCAACCGCAATCGTTAACGGCAAAGAAGTGAATTTTGCCGATTACATCACCTCCACCAACGTCAACATCCAATATCCGCTTGTGGCCGATTTGTATGGAGCCATGATCAATACCAGCTTCCAATCCATCGACCAAGAAAAGAAAGAAGTACACTTCTATGCTCCTGTCTTCAAGGGAGTGGAATACAAGGTGGGCGGCTACATTGAGGACTACGTAACAGAGTTTCTGTCGCACCTGCCAGAAAAGATCGATGGCCATATATTTTTCTCATGTAATTGCATTCTGAATTATCTATACGCCGGTTTGGAAGGCAAGAAAACCGGCAATGCAACCGGCCCGATCACGTTTGGCGAAATCGCATATCAGTTGCTCAATCAGACGATGGTATTCCTTTCGATTGATTAATGAACAAAGATTCTACTACTCTCCAAGGCGTCTTATTTAGGGACTCCTTTTTTGTTTTCGGTTCTATAGCGTTCTGTGTGGGTATTAAACTCAATATACAAGAATTCATTAACCTTATTGTATCGAAACAGAAATCGAAACTCAAATAATCATTATCTTCTCAATATTTCACATAGTTATCAATAACACACCCCTAAATCCCCTCTTCCTAGAGGGGACTTTAAAAAACATATTTTGTTACACTAATAATATATTTAGATGGATTCTTATCACCCTCTAATAAGAGGGGGTTAGGGGGTGTGTCATACAATGAGATTGACATGAAATAATTTTATAAAAAATAGTTACCACTTCTTTGTTTATTGACGGTACCCACACAAAACGATATGGAACCCCATTTTTCGTTTTCATTGCCAATCGCTCAGCAACCCAGAGAAAATATTTTCTGATAACAAAAATTTACTTTCATACGTAATGAAATTAAGGTTATTTTTGAAATTGCATAAATTACAATTATGCAAGGAAATAATCTATGGGCTGCCCAAATTTGTTTGTGTTTTAAGCAGTCCCGTTTCGGGTTGCACATCCCGAAGCGAACGCAGCGCGGCGCGTCAATCCATGAATTTCGTCGATGTTGCGTCTATAAAATTTTAAATTGTGCTTTGAAAACAAAGCAATTTGCGGAGGAAACTTTTTTTATGTCGGAAAACAATATGAAGAAACCGGACAAGAATCGAAAGAACTCGCCCTACGGACAGGGAGACGACCAAGGCCAAATGAAAAATATGCGTTTCGTATTTATTTGGCTGATAATTTTAGGCGGTATCGTTACTTTATACATGGCATTCAACCCGGCTACTCGCGGAGAGTGGCCTCTACCCTATTCAAAATATTCTGAATTGCTCAACGAAGGACTGATTCGAAGCGGCCGTGTGGTCAAAAGCCAATTGAACGACTACGAATTCCACGGCGAGCTTCGCGAACCCGTTAGCATGAACATCGACGGCCAATACCACGACGTCAAAATGTTCGTAACCAAACTTGGTGTGCTGGACTCATCTACCGAAAAGCTTTGGGAAACGAAAGGCGTCTCCTGGACCTACGAACAGGCAGACAACACTTTCATTAGTTTGCTTTCGTTCCTTCCGTGGTTAGTTTTGATTGGATTCTTGATTTTCTTTTTGCGACGAATGCAAAACGGCGGGGGCGGATCGAAGGGTTTGTTCTCATTTGGGAAGGCTCGCGTCCGTCTCCAAGGGGCCGATGGCCAGCCGAAAGTTACGTTCGAGGACGTGGCAGGCGCCGACGAAGCAAAATATGAATTGCAGGAAATCATTGAATTCCTTCGCGACCCGATGAAATTCCAACGCCTCGGCGGTAAAATTCCTCGCGGCGTCCTCCTGCTCGGCCCTCCAGGAACCGGCAAGACATTGCTCGCACGCGCAGTCGCCGGCGAGGCAGATGTGCCCTTCTTCTCGATTTCCGGCGCTGACTTCGTCGAGATGTTTGTCGGCGTGGGCGCAAGCCGTGTGCGCGACCTTTTCGACCAAGCCAAGAAGAGCGCCCCGTGCCTGGTCTTTATCGACGAAATAGATGCCGTCGGACGCCAGCGCGGCGCAGGACTTGGCGGCGGCCACGACGAACGCGAGCAGACACTGAACCAATTGCTCGTCGAGATGGACGGATTCGAACAGAATAGCGGAGTAATCATTATCGCTGCCACCAACCGGCCAGACGTACTCGACCCGGCCTTGCTTCGCCCCGGTAGGTTCGACCGCCAAGTGGTGGTTGACCGCCCAGACGTCAAGGGCCGCGAGGGTATCTTCAAGGTGCACGTTAAAAAATTGCCTCTGGCCGACGATGTCAATTTGGAAGTACTCGCAAGGGGCACTCCCGGATTCTCCGGCGCAGATATTGCCAACTTGGTGAACGAAGCGGCTTTGCTCGCTGCTCGCCGAAACAGCAACACCGTTACGATGTACGACTTCGAGAACGCAAAAGACAAGGTGATGATGGGCACAGAACGCCGCAGCATGGTGCTTTCGGACAAAGAAAAAGAAAACACTGCGTACCACGAGATGGGCCACGCTCTGCTCGGCAAATTCTTAGACAATTCCGACCCGGTGCACAAAGTAACAATTATTCCTCGCGGTATGGCGCTCGGCCTGACGTGGTATCTGCCGGTCGAAGACCATCACACATACTCCCGCGAATATATGGAAACCCGAATCGCAGTCGCTTTGGGCGGCCGAGCAGCCGAAATGATCATCTTCAATCAGCTCTCCACAGGCGCTGCGAACGATTTGGAACAAGCCACGAAAATCGCCCGTAAAATGGTCTGCGATTGGGGCATGAGCGATGCCGTTGGCCCGGTGAAATATGCCAACCAACACGAAGAGGTATTCCTTGGCCGCGAAATTTCGCAACCGAGGGAACACAGCGAACTCACAGCCCAGCTGATCGATACCGAAGTCCGCAAGATATTGCTCGAGCAGCACGAACGCGCTCTTAAGACTCTTAAGGACAATATCGAAGTGCTCCACCGCTCGTCGAAGATATTGCTCGAACGCGAAGTGCTCGACGGCGAGGAATTGGACAAAATCATCAAAGGCGAGGAATTAGCTCCATTTTCGTTGCACCAGCTCAATGCAATGCGCTCGGTTGTAGCGCAAAGCCCTGACAGCCCTAATGGCGAGCAAACTCCGCCTGCCGATGGCAAATAGGCAAAAAGATGAGCATTGTTCAAGTGTAACCATGAGCTGATCTCCGATGATTGGAAGTATCATGTGAAATTTCGCTTTGAAAGTGTAGAAATATTTATTAAATTTGTAATCTGTATTATTGAAATACAGCGGGCCTGTAGCTCAGTCGGTTAGAGCAACGGACTCATAATCCGTCGGCCGTGGGTTCAAGTCCCTCCGGGCCCACCAACCTCAAGCTGAATCGCTTGGGGTTTTTTTTAATCATTATGCAATTTCCTCTTAAATGAAAAGTATTAATAAATACGAAAAAATCATCGAACTGCTCGAAACTGAGTACCCGGGAGCCACAATCATGTTGGAATTCTCGTCCCCTTTCGAGCTGCTTGTCGCAACTATTCTTTCGGCCCAATGCACCGACGAACGAGTTAACAAAGTTTCGAAAGAACTTTTCGCAGTGATTTCCACGCCCGAAGATTTTGCCCGCATCGAGCCGGAAGCATTGGAAAGATTGATATTCTCCACCGGGTTCTTCAGGGCAAAAGCGAAAAACCTTATCGCAGCATCACAAATGTTAGTCAAAGAGTATGACGGAAAGGTACCCGGCACAATCGAAGAATTAACTCGCTTGCCCGGAGTTGGCCGGAAAACTGCGAACGTCGTTCTGGGGCATATTTTTGGAGTTCCATCGGTCGTCGTCGATACACACGTCGGGCGGCTGGCGTTCAGGCTGGGCATCACGAAAAGCTTGGATCCTGAAACTGCCGAATCAGACATCATGGCCGCCCTCCCCGAAGGGAAATGGACCGCAGTGAACCATTTATTCATTTCGCATGGGCGCCGCGTTTGCACCTCTCGGAAAGCGAAATGCAACGAATGCGTACTCGGGTCCCTTTGCCCGAAACACGACGAAAAAGCCGTTAAAGCGAAAAGGAGCAAATAATGGAAAAAATTGGATTCATGGGCGGCTCTTTCGACCCGATTCACCACGGACACTTAATTATGGCCAGCATTTTCGTCGAGCACCTCGGATTGGACTACTGCTATTTCGTTCCGGCGAAGGTCTCCCCTTTCAAGACGAATACAGGCGCCATTGATACTGCTTCGCATAGATTTAATATGGTCGAATTGGCAATCGCTGGCGACAACAGATTCCGCGTGGACGATTTTGAAATTTCCAACGATTCAGTTTCATATACATATTTAACCGTTGAGCATTTCAAATCAATCCATCCAATAGCGCAGCTTTTCATGCTCATCGGCACTGACCAGGCCGTAAAGTTCGACTCGTGGAGGAAACACGATCAGATTATCGACAACGTACAGGTTGCCATTGCCGGCCGCCTCGGGAATTCGGAATCCGACGCCCGAATCGATGCAATATGGAAGCGCCACGGCAAGCAGCCACTTTTCATACCAACGCCCGAAATCGAAATATCGTCGCAAATGCTCCGCTCGCGCCTGGCCAAAGGTTTGAGCATTGAATACTTCGTACCGAAAGATGTCGCAGAATATGCCACCAAATGTGGTATATACCGAACAGACTGCTGAATAATTACAAGATGTGCATTAAACCCATTGCTTACATAACGGTAAGTCTTTGAAATATCGACAAATCCCCCAACCCTGCTTTGCCCAAGGGGGCCAAAAAAACAATAACTACGTAAAGTACTGATAATACTAGAGATATGAGCGCACTCGATGGGGCTGTATCATAAGTGTCATTCTGAACGAAGTGAAGAATCCATGCCATTCATAAGTCCTTGCTAATAATGGATGTTTCACTTCGTTCAACATGATCAAAAACAGTTTTTCGGACTTTTGAGACAGCCCCTTGGCACAACTTTACTAATTCAACAGGCTCTTAGAAAAACCCACACAAAGCTTATTTAAATCAAATAAAGTATTACATATTACCCGTCTATTCCTTGTCGAATACATCCTTCCCGACGCCACAGATCGGGCAAGTCCAATCCTCGGGCAGATCCTCGAAGCGAGTGCCCGGGGCAATGCCATTGTCAGGGTCGCCCTTTTCGCTGTCGTAAACGTAGCCGCAGACGGCGCATTTGTAGCGTTCGCCGCTCGCAACGACTGGCTTTGCTTCATCTTTGTGCTGGACGTAAGTCGGGGCATTTTTCGGTGAGATGCCTTTGATCACTTCGCGGTAGTATTTGTATGTCAGTGGCGCGGCAGCGTCCGAGAGCACATCGCCGGAAACCATTCTCCCAACGAACATCACGTGCGTGCCCAAATCGGTCTCTTGCTCCACTTCGCACTCGAAGTATGCCAGCGCATTTTTCCTGACTATTGGCGCGCCTGTTTGCCCAGTGAAATAGTCCATACCGGAGAATTTATCGAAATCGCGGCCAGATTTGAAACCGAAATGCCCGATAAACGCGAGGTCTGACTGCTCGCTGATGACGGTAACGGCAAAGACCTTGCTCGAGCGGATGAAATCGGTCGTTAGGTTGTTTTTGTTCGAGCAGACGGCAATCCGCGCCGGCTCGGCCGTTACTTGAAAAACAGTATTCGATATGTGCCCATTCAATTTGCCGCCGTCTGTAGAACTAACGATATACAGTCCATAACTCAGTTTAAACAATGCTTCGATATTCATTTTGCTCCTCAAGTATGTGTTTTTTGAATTGTCATCTTTTTATCAATACTAATCGAAGACGTGTTAATGAAATATTTCTTGCGTTACCTATCAACGCCAAGCACCAGTGAAAGATTGTTTTTCTGGCAGTTCAACAAATTAGTTTTCTTAGCAATTACCATAAGAACGCTTCTATTTCGTTTATATTCTTTTATTAATTGAAAATAAACATTTTTCCAAAACGGAGGCTCTATGAAGCTAATTAAATCAATCATTATTCTGGGTTTACTCGTGACGCTTACGGCCACAGCCCAAGAAGACGTTTTGCATCCTCACGGAAAGAAAGGCGCATATATGGAAACGGAATCCAGGCGATATGCACCATTCTCGCTTGGCATCGAACTTGGTGCGAACTACAACATGTTTTCCCAAGACCATTCGTGGACGCCAAACTATACGAATACAGTTTGGGACGCTGTGAAAACTGCCGACGGCTTCTCGCCGTATGTCTCGGCCTTCGTGGACGTTCCGCTTAACGAAAAATGGGGTTTGCAAGGAAAAGTAACATTCGATTGGAAACACTTCGAAAATTCTTCAAATGGAATTTATTCCAATATTGAATATTTCGGCGATATTACTCATTACGATGCAAAATATACCACGAAAGCAGACATGCTGAATATCGACCTCTCGCTGTTGCTCAGGTACAATTTCACTCGTGAGTTCTTTATCTCTGCCGGCCCGATAGTCCTATTCAGCGCCGGAGACCTGACGAATACTTGGTCGCAAACAGTATATTACGCACCTAACGAATACCAATCAACCGGCAACCTTGAAGAAAAATATTCGCCCAAAACACGCATAGGGCTTGAAGCCGGCTTGGGATACAAATTCAGCCTTTCCAAGAATTTGTGGCTTGTGCCCCAAGTGCACTTCCAATGGGTGCCCACCCTCCTTCTCGAAGACGCAAAGAATATTCCATGGGGGCCATACATACACAACTACGAAAACCGCAAATTGAACAGCCTCCAGCTGGGGCTTGGGTTGTGGTTCGATTTTAACAAATAACAGAAATGAAACCAAATAAAAGGAAAAATACCATGAAACTATTTAGATTAGCTTTGCTTTTTGTATTGGCCGGCATTTCTGTTTATTCCCAGAATGTTACCGTCTCCCCAGTCGAATTCAACTCCTCGGACGACGATTTCGCATCGTGCCCATCGCAAAACGGCAATAAAATATTCTTCACATCGGGCCGCAGCGGCAGCAAACAGAAAATCTTCACCGTCGAAAGAACCGCTACCGGCTGGGCCGCGCCCGAAAAACTTGGGTCGGAAGTGAACGCCGGCAGCCAAAACGGCTCGGTTGCTGTTACGCCGGACGGACAATATATTATCTTTGCCGCAATCGACCACAGCGCCGGTAGCGAGGGCCGCACAGACCTCTACAGCGCCCGCAAAGTACGCGGCGAATGGACCGACGTCCAGAACCTCGGCCCGGCTATCAACTCCCCATACTGGGATTCGCAACCATCGCTGTCGAGCGACGGCATGACGCTCTTCTTCACGTCGGACAGACCCGGCGGCCAGGGCGGCACAGACATTTACTACAGCCGCAAAACCCGCGAGGGCTGGACCAAGGCTGTGAACGCCGGCTCGGCAATCAACAGCTCGTCCGACGATATTTCTCCCGTCATCGGGCCGGACAATAAAACTTTTTACTTCGCCAGCAACCGCTCCGGCGGCCAGGGCGGATTCGACATCTACGTGGCCCAGTTTGCCAATGGCAATTTCGGAAACGTGAAAGCTGCCGCTGCGCCGATCAACTCGGAATACGACGAAGTGTTTTACTATTCGCTTCCCAATTCCAACGTCGCATACTTTTCGTCTGACCGCCCGGGCGGCAACGGCGGATTGGACGTTTACACTGCAATCCCCAATCCTTACCAATCCGAAGCAGTTGTCTTGGTGGGCGGCAAGGTGAAGGACAGCAAAACAGGTGAAGCACTGGGAGCCAATATCATTATCACCGATTTGAAGACGAAGAAAAAAGTTGCCGAGCTACGCAGCGACGACGAAACCGGCCAATACTACGTCGTACTCGTCCCGGGCCGCACATATTCCATCACCGCCTCGAAGAAAGGCTACATCTTCTTCTCGGAGAAATACGAAGTGCCCGAATCGGAAAAAGGCCACGAAATCACAAAAGACATAGTCCTATCGAAAAGCGACACGAGATTGCTTCTCAATTTTGATTTCGACAAATCGACACTGAAGGACGAATCGTTCCCCGAATTGGACAACGTTATCGAATACCTTAACGAGAATCCTACGGCCAGAGTTCGTTTCGAAGGCCACACGGACGACGTCGGCGACGACAATTACAACCTGAAGCTCTCGAAAGACCGCGCAGCCGCCGTGAAGGCATACCTCGTCAATGCAGGCATCAGCGAATCGCGCATCGAAACTGAAGGCTATGGCGAAACACGCCCACTCATCAAAGAAACAACAGACGCCGCCCGCGCCATGAACCGCCGCGTGGAAATGAAGATTATTGAATAAATTGATAATATCGCACTGAGAATTTATGAAAAGAATTGCTATAATAATGGCCGGTGGCAGCGGCGAAAGGTTTTGGCCAGTTTCGCGCAGATTGCGCCCCAAGCAGCTGCTTAGCCTGACAGAAGACAGAATGATGCTCGAGGCAGCAATCGAACGAATTGCGCCATTAGTGGACCGCGAAGATGTGTATATCGTAACGAGCAAAGCGCTCCAAGAACCAATTCGCTCGGCGATACCGGATTTCCCTCGGGCGAACGTGATTGCCGAACCTCACAAAAGAAATACGGCGCCGTGCTTGGCCTTGGGCTTGGCTTTCGTCCTGGGCAAGTATTTCGGCAAACTGACCTCTTCGGACATCAGCGTGGCAGTCCTAACGGCAGACCATCACATATCGCCAATCAAACGCTTCACCGAAACGGCCGAAAGCGCACTGATCTATGCCGAGACGCATCCGGCCTTGGTAACGATCGGCATCCCACCGGCGAGGCCCGAAACAGGATTCGGCTACATCGAGACCGATTCGCCATTCGATGGCGACGCCGACGAGCCGGAAGTGAAGCAAGTACGGGCCTTCCGCGAGAAACCGGATTACGAAACGGCTTGCAGGTTCGTCGAATCGGGGAATTTCCTTTGGAATAGCGGCATGTTTTTCTATAGAGCCGATACTTTTATTGCGAACCTTAATGATTTCTTGCCGGAGGTCGCGCAGCAAATGCCCGACATGGCAAGGATATACTCGGGTTTTGCCAATGCCCTCGACGGTTGCCCAGGCCCGATCGACACAATTTTCGAGGCCTTCCCGAATGTTTCGATCGACTATGCGATAATGGAGAAATCGAAATTCGTCGCCGTGGCCAAATCAACTTTTGCCTGGGACGACATCGGTTCTTGGGACTCGCTCGAGCGCTACCGCGATTCGGATTCCGATGGCAATACAATAACCGGAAAGGCAGCCCTGCTGGATTCGTCCGGTAATATTATTTACAACGACACCTCGGACAGGCGTTTGGTCGCCGGATTGGGACTGGAGGATATGATAGTTGTATCCACGGACGATGCAGTCCTGATTCTGCCCAAAAACCGCGTCCAGGAGGTTCGTTCCCTGGTCTCGAAGATTCGCAACGACGGCGATGAAAAGTGGCTTTGAAAATTATTTTTTGAAAAAAGGCTTATTTTCAATAAATTGCTATTCTTTGAAAATGATTTTTTGAATACTTAATTATTTATGGAGATAAAAATGAACATTCCTGCAAATTTAAAGTACACACCAGACCACGAGTGGATCAAGGTTGAAGGAAATATTGGCTTCATCGGTATCACAGACCACGCCCAAGGCGAGCTTGGCGACGTTGTATTCATCGACATCGCAGACGACCTCTCCGAAGTTAAAAAAGGCGAATCATTCGGCACAATCGAAGCTGTGAAAACAGTTGCAGACATCAACGCCCCCGCTTCCGGCAAAGTGCTCGAAGTGAACCGCGGACTGAACGACACGCCCGAAGTGGTCAACAATGACTGCTATGGCGAGGGTTGGCTTATCAAAATCGAGCTTAGCAATCCTGCTGACCTGAACGATTTGATGGACGCCGCCGGATACGAAGGTATCATCGGCCACTAATTCCATTTGATCTCTTTAATGGGTAGGTTCTCCTTCGTCGAGGATCTACCTTTATTTTTGGATAATAAAACACTGGGAAAAGAAATGTCCGTATCCAAATCTTTATTCGATTATCGCCGAGACTACAGCAAGGACAAATTCGATGAGTCCATTCTGCTCAAGAATCCCTACGAACAATTCGACAAATGGTTCGCCGAAGCCGAAAAATCCGAACAATTGGAACCAAACGCCATGGTTCTTTCCACCGCGACGCCAGACGGCCGCCCATCGAGCCGAGTTTTGCTACTGAAGAGTTTCGACGAGGCCGGTTTCGTTTTCTATACAAATTACGACAGCCGCAAGGGCCATGAGCTTGCAGCCAATCCAAAGGCAGCAATGCTATTCTACTGGGACAAATTGGAGCGCCAAGTGCGAATCGAAGGCAGCATCGGACAGCTAACGCCCGAGGAATCCAATGAATACTTCCAAAAAAGGCCGTATCCGAGCCGGCTCGGCGCGTGGGCATCGAAACAATCCCAACCGCTGAAATCCAGGTTCACATTGATCCGCGAGGTTGCAAAACTGATGATAAAATATCCCGTAAACGTCCCACTCCCTCCGTTTTGGGGCGGATACAGACTCGAAGCGGAGACGATTGAGTTTTGGCAGGGCAGGCCGAGCAGGCTGCACGACCGATTTCGCTACACTCGGTCCGGTTCGGACTGGCGCATCGAAAGATTATCTCCATAAAAAAAGCAGGCCACCCCAAAAAAGTGGCCTGCTTTATTAAACCTAAATAGGATTAGTCCATAAATGAACTCTTTTTTTCTGTGCTTTCTTTCGAGATCAGGTCGGCAAGCATTTGCTTCAAAACGCCGACTTGAGCTTCGAGTTTGATTTTCTCGTTCTTGTACTCTTCCAATTTGCGGCCCATGTTCGGATCGTAAATCATTTCGCCCTTGCCATAGAGCAACCAATTGAGGTTGCATCCCAATTGCGAAAGCGGAACAAGGATAATTGAACCGGGCGAGCGGTCATCCTTGATGTATTTGTAAATTGAAGTCTTCTTTCCGGAGACTTCGTTGATTTTTTTGTTGAGAGCCGGAATGCCGCCAAACTGTTTTCTGGCGAATTCTTCTAGTCTTTTGCCGATTGTCATAATGCCTTCTTGCATGATTATGAATAATAGTGTTTATTAGTGTACATACAGCAAACGATCCCCTATTTCTCGGAAATTAAATTTTCAATTTCTTAAAGTTTACTTTCATGTACAAAGTATAATTTAATAAATTTGCTACTTAATTCCAAATATTATTTTTTGATTGATTGCCAGAAATTGCATTTATTTTCTCAATTATTTCGAATTTTTCGGGATTTATTTTCATTTTGCTTTGAATCGCAACAATGGAACTTCGTTCTCAGGTATTGATTCTCGGCAGCTATAAATTGAAAATACTCTGAAAACTCACATTCTATGAATAGACCGGAAATCTCGCGCCACCGCACTTGATAATGACGTATATTGTTCAATATTTGGGAAATGACAAAAAAGAAATTCGATTGACAAACCTTTTCCTGCATATTCAAATTATCGATTGGCTATATAAAAAACCAAAATTGACAATAACACAGAAATACTCCAATACCGAACAGATGCTATCCGAATTCAATAAGGGTTGTTTATTAAGCGAGGTTTTGGGAACACTATTTGAATTGGAAATTCTTCTCATCTTCTCCATATCCAACATTCCAAATTCGCGTAATTTTTATTCAACCGGCTTCTATAAAAAATCACGGCATCGGATCCCGTCCACGCAAGGTGAATGGAATCGATGCCGCTAATCGCATGAGGTTATTAATAAGAGCAATTAGCTATTCAAAAAGTTTCTTTTTATTTTTCGATGGCACTCTTTCCAAAAGAAAACCTCCTACGTAAAATATTTAAAAATGAATCTCAATTCAAATCGTCAAATAAGCAAAGGGAATTGCACCCTTCAGATATTATTATTGTCAATAATTTTTAAAATCTACTTAAGGAGGAAACCATGAACCTTGCCGGATCGAGAACCGAGAAGAACCTTTTAAAATCATTTGCAGGCGAATCCCAAGCCCGCAATCGTTACGAATTCTTTGCCAAAGTAGCCAAAAACGAAGGCTACGAACAAATTGCCGCCATTTTTATGGAGACGGCTTCGCAAGAGAAAGAACACGCGAAACGCTTCTTTAAATTCCTCGAAGGCCGCGATGTGGAGATAACCGCCACCTATCCCGCCGGAAAAATCGGCACGACTAAGGAAAACCTCAAGGCAGCCGCAATGGGCGAAAACGAAGAGTGGACAGCGCTCTATCCCGAATTTGCCGAAATCGCCAAGGAAGAGGGCTTTGCCGAAATCTCTGCCGCATACAAAATGATCGCCAAAGTGGAAGCCGAACACGAGCGCCGCTACCTGGCCCTGCTGAAAAACTTGGAAGAGGACAAAGTATTCACCAAAGACGAGAAATCCCAGTGGGTGTGCCGCAATTGCGGATACGTGCACGAAGGCACCTCGGCCCCAGAGAAATGCCCCGCCTGCCTGCACCCGAAAGCATATTTCGAATTGAAAGCCAATAATTACTAATACTGGCGACTTTAACCAGCAATTTGAAATATGAAACCACCCCTCCTGTCCCCTCCTTGCGAAGCAGGGGATGATAAATCCTTTGCGCAGCGAAGGGTTTCAGTGTGGTCAGAAATTCGAGGGCGCGAGTTTAATATTTTCCAGTTCTACTACTGCCCTTTCATAAAAGTATTGGAATCAACCCGCACAAAGCAATTTAAGAAAAAACTCGACATGGATTTCTCACCGTGCCGAGTTTTTCTTTATTGATGTAGTCAAAATCGCAATTTACTTTTTGTATGTCGTGCGGATTTTCAGCGTTACTGTCTTCTCCGAGTCGGCGCCCACGCTCACGGGGATTTTGACTGAGTATGCGTTTTCCTTTTCCCACTTCTCAGAGCAATCGATCACTTCGGGAGACCATTCTGCCGATCTAATTAAATCGAGTTTTATAGCCTCATTTTTATGGTTTTTGATCTTTATTTCGTACTCTCTTTCATTTACATTTTTGCTAATCATTGCATCGGACTTGACCGTGTTATCGATAACGACATCGAAAGCTTCGCCAAGTGCGAGTTTAATTTTTTCGTCTTTTGGCGTATGGGCCACTTTGGATTCGCCAACGAATTCTTTGCTGCGGCCGGAGGTTTTCATCACTTGGAAGTTGCCCTCGGGCATAGGTTTGCCCAGGTGGTTGGCCTTGGAGTTAGCAAACTCGATCGAAACTGCCGGGTGCACATTCTTGACTGTATTGTCTGAGATGTAGAACTTGAATTTCTTTTCGGTTGAAATCCTATCGGAGCTGAACAGAGCGATTTGTTTGGTTTCGCGGTCGGCGAGAGTTGTCTTGCGCTCCAGTTCGTAAACATGGTATTCGAAGAGTGATGATTCCGAAAAAGGACTTAAATTTGCCATACCATTTGAGTTCGCAGTTAATTCCCTACTTTGAAGAACGACACCGGCACCCATTCTATCTCTTTGGACTTTTTGTACAATTCCGGCCACGAGTTTGAGGTTTGCGTCGCGATACGTACCGCCGGAATTATTAGTAAGGCTGACCCACGAATCGAGCTTGGCCTCTGTGTCGTCTTCGTTCAGGACAAGTATGTATTCGGCGTTCCATTTCATATTCGCTGCCTGGTACGAGAGTTCGACGTCTTGGCGGCCGCCTTTGTCCGCCTCCACGCTCCAGAAGAGAGTCGGGCGCGTAACGAATCCATCGGGCATCGAGGCCAGAGAGATTTCGTATTTCTCAGCAGATGGAACGAGCATTAGGCTGCCATCGGCCTGTTGGAGGACAACAGACATCTCACAATAACTTCCTTCGGACGAAACAGAAATAAGTTTTCCTGAATACGTTTTACTGCCGATCAGTGTGATATTCTTGTCGATATATCGGTTCAGGATAGATGAAAAATTTGCAATATCGAAACGGAAATTCTGCTCGAGCACGCGACCTCGGAAGTCGATCTTGACGGTGGCCGGTACCAAATCCCGAGGCACGTCGGCGATTTTCAGCTCAGAGAAGCCCTTGGGAATGTCCATTTCGCGCATTTCGCGGACGACGCCGACACCATTGTTGTAAATCGTAACATTAATCTCTTTTGTGTTCGATTGCGCGCCGGCGGCCAGCGTAGCAAATAAAGCAAACACAACAGACAGACTTACCAGTGTTCTCATGTTAACCTCATGTTTAATGTTTCAAATCATACTATAGTTAAAACACATAGACCGCAGATTTGGTTACATTATTGCAATTTCAATGTATTAAAACTACAGGGGAAAGTTGCAAAGGAAAAGGAGCAAGGGACAAGGGGAAAGTATATTTGGAATGAAATGATAATGTAATAACGCGAAGTGTCTGAAGCGCTACGATAATGTATGGGCACGGTACGCCGTGCACTTTTCCTTGAAGCATGAGTGAATAAACCATACCGCGTAGCGGTTGTTGTATTGTAGCATATTGTTTGAATTTTTAGTATTATTTCGCGTAGCGAATGTTATATGAGTTGGGTTGATTCACGCAGAGTATTATACAACAACCTCTCTCGCGGTATCAACCCGCAACTATTACTCTTCTTGAATAATGCAAATAGTATTTGGAACGGTACATATTCAATTCGCTATAGAACCATTTTTTTTCTCTCTGAGATGTGCTGTTTTTAGAATGGACCGGATAAAACAAGAGGAGAATTATTTCTCGATTATATATTGACCAAAACTCATATATAACCTTGAATATCCCTATTAAGATGGTATAATTTTCATCTGTAGGATATCCGAAATTTCTTCAGCCGAAACCGCTCCCAAGCGGAAGATTTTGGGTTCGGGTCCTGCGAAGCTGATAACGGTCGATTCCACTCCGATCGCGCAATTGCCTGCATCGACTATTGCCGCAATTTTTCCGCTGAAATCGCGTATGATCGGCGATATTTCCTTTGCTGATGTGCTTCCCGACAGATTTGCCGACGTGGCAGCAAGAGGCCGCCCGTGCGCGCTAATGATGCTTAATGCTTCGTCGCATTTGGGGAAACGGATTCCCACCGTATCGAATCCGGCGGTAACGATATCCGGCACGCATGGCCGTTTCGGGAGGATAATCGAAATAGGCCCGGGCATGAAGTGTTCGATTGCTTTGCGGGCCATGGGCGAAATGTTGCGAGCGATTTCGTCGATTTGGTCGAACGAAGAAATGTGCGCTGCCATCGGATTGGAGAAATTCCTACCTTTGATTTCGAATATTCGCCGGACAGCTGCCTCGTCGAATATGTCCGCCCCGATCCCATAAACGGTTTCCGTTGGGAATGCAATTATTTCGCCATGTGCAAGGATCGAACAAATCGACGGCAAATGCTCTGAAAGACGAGAAGAAGGAATTATTTCTGTATCGTAACTCATGAAAACCTTCCGGCAGCCTCGATTGCCGAGGCGGAATCGAAGGCAAAGGCGTCGGCTCCGATATTCCTCCATTCGTCCGGCATCAGGTTGAAGGCAATTCCCCCGACAATGGTTTTTGTCTTCAGCGATTTATTGTCGCGTATCAAACGAATCAGTTTTTCCACGCGCTTCAGCCGCAACGGGATGGTTGTGGAGATTAGCAATACATCAGGATTGAATTGAAGTATGTATTCATAAATCGACCGAGCGGGAATGTTCGACCCGAGGAAAACTGCGTTCCAGCCTTGGCTGTCGAAATTGTTGGTAATCATCCGCAGGCCTATGTCGTGCAATTCGTCGGTAACACACGCGCTGGCGAGCGTCTTGCCTGTTCGTTGCTGGATAGTAGCCTTTGCGGGCACCAAGCTCAGAACGTCGCACACCACATCGGCTGCGAAATGCCCCAATACAGAATTGACTTGCCCGGCCTGCCATTGCCTGCCGATTTCGTATAGTACTGGCTGGAAAATGTTGTAGTAAAGGTCGATGACGGGGATTCCTTTGTCCAATTCGGTGCGGATACTCTCGATGGCTTCTTTCCTGTTGAACCGCCGAAGCGCATCGAGGAAACAACACGCAATCGACGAGAATTGGTCGCTATGGTCCCGGCACGAAAGGTGCGTCCGCGAGAGCAGGTTCACGACGTTGATGCCGGCTTGGATGTATTCTTCGATGCTTTGCTGGAACACCTTCGGCAGGTACAGCGCAAAGATATCCTTCATGTAGTGCAGGTTCTCGGATATTTCGTCGCTGCTGCGGCCTTTGCGGTCCAGCACGCTGACGAGCCACGATATGTAATTTGCGAAAAGCCTTGTATTGTCGTGCGCAATCGATTCGGTGAGGGCGGTCAGATCGCAGAAAACGAATTTCCTGACCTTGTCCAGCCCAATCCCGTGCCGCTCTAATTGCTCTT
Source organism: uncultured Hyphomicrobiales bacterium (assembly GCA_964610885.1). GTDB lineage: Bacteria > Bacteroidota > Ignavibacteria > Kapaibacteriales > UBA2268 > CAZSWR01. The sequence goes on from CAZSWR010000022.1 coordinate 27,259, forward strand.
TTCGGGATTGGAAAAACATTCCGGCAATTGAATCGATGAGAACCGGTTTTTGCTCGTTGATAAGCGCCACCAAATTCGCGCGAGTTTTATCCATATTTTGCATTTTTCAATTCGAGGAACAATAAACGAATAATTGTTTCATTTCGTAATTTTCCTACCACTCGGGGCGACTTATGTTCTTTCCGGCAATCTATCGCTTTGGAATCGTAACCACGAAGGTAGTGCCCGAATCCTCTTGGCTGGTAAATGTTATTTCTCCGCCTATTGTATCGACGCATTGCTTGACAATCGACAAGCCCAATCCAGTGCCGTGGATTGTGCCAACATTTTTTGACCGAGTGAAAGGTTCAAACAACATGCTTTGAGAATCAATCGGAATACCGATACCTTTATCGATGACGGTGAATAATATGGAAGTATTGTTTTCATCAAGTACTACTTTGACCGGAGACTCCGCAGGCGAATACTTCATCGCGTTCGAGATCAAATTGGAAAGGATATGGTGTATGAGTTTTCTGTCCGAATACACAACGAAATCCTCGCGCAAATAGACAAATTCCACAGGATGCTTATCGCCATCCACTGTTTTGGCTTCGGAAATAATTTTATTGCAAAGCTCCACCACGTTGAAGTGCATTGGTTTGTACGTCATTTTGCCCTCTTCGGATTTGCCGATCAGCATGACGTCTTCGAGCAATTGGGTCATGGACTGCACCGAATCCTGAATCCGCTTCAGTTGCTTATGGAACTTTTCGGTGGCGCCGTCCTTGTGGTAAGCTTCGATCAAATACGTCGAAGTTAGAATAATGGTCAGCGGTGTCCGGTATTCGTGCGAAACCATCGAGACGAAGCGGGATTTCAGTTCGTTAAGCTCTTTTTGTTTGATCAGCGACATAGCAGCCTCTTCGTTGGCCACTCGAAGCTCTTCGAGCGCTTCTTCGAGCTTGGAGGTGCGTTCGATGACTCGGCCCTCCAGCTCGACGTTGAGCAATTGAACTTTTTCTTCGGCTGTTCGCCGCTCGGTTACGTCGCGAATAATCGTGGCAAATTGGCCACGCTTGATGCCGTATAGGACTATATCCAAATACCGGCCTTCGGTGGTGCGGTAGTTATCGAGTTTCCGGGTTATACCGAATTCGGAAACCTCTTTGAAAAGGTCGAACCAGATGGGATCCTTTTTGAAACCCAAGGCTACGTCTATCGATTGGCTCTTGATTTCATTAATCGGAATACCGAAGATGTCCACGAATGCGCTGTTTGCTTCGACGATCTCGAAATCGACCGGTTGATTCAAATTGTCGTATATAGTTTGGTTCAGAGCGAAACCGTTGAGCATTTTGTCGAAAAGCTGGCGGAATTTCTGTTCGCTTTCGGCAAGTGCCGCTTCTGCCTTTTTGCGCTGAGTGATGTCGCGCATGATGCCGAGAATACTAAACTCGCCATCGATCGAAATATCGACCGTACTCAGTTCGACGTTGAGCATCTCGCCTTTTTTGTTCTTGATAACGGTCTCGAAGGTGGAATTGGCCCCACGGTTATCGGACGGCATAAGTGGCCCGATCAGTTCTCTGGAACCGGCAATACTTGCGAAATCGAAGCCGGTAATGTCTGTAAATCTTGGATTAATGTATTCAAAGCTTTCATTTCTGATCATATAGATTGCATCGAAAGCATTTTCCACAAGGTTCCTGTAGCGCTTTTCGCTTTCCTTGAGCCACATTTCGGCTTTCTTGCGGTCGCTGATATTATTTAGTACGCAAATCCATCCGGCAAACTCATCGTTGAAATCGTAGAACGGAGCCTTGAGGAAAATGAAATCGCATTTGTCATCGCGGCCGAAATCGATGGTTACCTCGCGGCTGGTGATAAGCCCCAGATACGGGACGTCGCAGGATTCGTCGGAAAACAGCTGGCCCAAGTAGCTGCACTCAAAAACTGATTGCCCTATTTCGGCCGAGCCTTTGTACTTATCTTTGAATAATTTGTCGAACTCGAGGTTCGTCCCGGTGATCTTCAAATCCGAATTAATATAGAAAATCTGGTTCGGAATGTTGTTAACCAGAGTGGAGAGGAATTTGTTCTTCTCGTCGAGCTGTTCGATTGTTTTCAGCCTTTGTTTGAATCGCTTCAACATCAGTAGCAAAATGACGAACAGAAGAGCACTAATGACGATCAGCCCAACGGTATAGATTAGCACTTTGTCCTTTTGGTTGTCGAACTCGATTCTCTGCTTCTCGAAATTCCGCTCTTGCTGAAGTTTTATTTCCAAGATTCTTTGGGCGGTTTGTTCGTCAAAAATATTATCATGCAAGTCTCTATATTGTTTCATATAGAAAAGTGCTTTAGTGTCGTCTTTCAGCAATTCGTAAACCTCGGAGAGGACCAAATATATATCTGCCTCGAATCGGGCCATACCGATCAATTTGGCAAGTTGCATACCAATTTGGAGGTGGACGATTGAACTATCGAATTTCCCCATCATTTTGTAGGTGATGCCAATATTCTTCTCGATGACCACTTCAATATTTTTATCTTCGGATTCGCGAGAGATCTTCAGTGCATTGTTGTAGTATTCAAAAGCTTTATCGAATTCCAGTTTGCTACGGTGGACGTTTCCCAGGTTATTAAGCAGTCCTGAGCGTTCGATTTTGATCCCGTTTTTCAGGCAGATTTCGAGTGCGTTTTTGTAATAGAAATGTGCTGAATCCAATTCTTTCGAGAACCAGAAGGAATTTCCGATTTTCGTAAGTGCATTGACCATTTCGGGGATATAGCCGTAGTCCTTGCAGATGTTATAGGCCGTACGAAAGTATTCTAAGGACTTTTCGTTGTCGTTGAAATTCCGATAAATAACACCTATATTGATATAGCTGGAGGCCAGCTCACGGTTGTTATTTGTTCTATAGAAAATATCAAACGCTTCTTTGTGGTTCTCCAGTGCGTTGTCGTATCGGCTAAGGTACCGGTAAATAATCCCAATTTGGTTCAAGCACTTGCCTATATAAAGCTCTGAATTGATTTCGCGGGCCAGCGCCAGTGCGCGTTCCAAGTTTTCCAAAGCTTCTGTATTCTGGCCGGAATTGGTTTGCACCAAAGCGATATTATAGTAGGAACTCATCAGGCCTTGTTTGTCCTGCAATTCGATTGAAAGATCCTTTGCCAGGAGAGCATATTCGCGTGCCTTAACGGGGAATCGGCTAAACAAGTCCTCGAAATTCCGGTTGATCTCATCAATTTTCCCACGACTGTCCAAGGAATTCATTTTCACCTCGAACGAATCCACAGCACTGATGGCACTGAGAGCCTCAGCCGAGAGAATCAAGAGCAACATCACCGTAATAAATCTATACATAAAACAATTTCAATCAAATAATGAACAATCTATATTTATATTTCAATTAAGGTATGTAACACTTATTTCCAATATAATAAAAAACAAAACACACAAAGATGATATTTGTTACAAATTATTAATTTATTTTTTTATTGGGACTTTTATCAAATATGTCTTGCCTTTTGCGGGGGCCATCAACTTTCTCTTTAGTATCCACGGATTATTTAGTTTTATGTCTTTGTAAGTGGATCCATGCTCGGCAGCCCATTGGGCCAGGTCTGGCACTGCGCCCGAGACTTCGATTTCCTCGCACTGTTCGGCTCTGTATTTTTCGCTTTCGGGGACCTCGAAGCCGTATTTATCAGCATTTTTCATAATTTCTTTGATGATGGCAATTCGCAGTATGTATCGAGATGTCTCTTCGTTCAGGAAAAGGTCATAGAAATCGGTTTTGCCCTGGAAGGAAATATTGTCCGCCACGCCGGAATGCCCCATATTGTATCCGGCAGCGGCCAGCGTCCACGTCCGGTTCGAATCGAATCCTGTGCGCAGGTAGTCGATAGCGGCGCGAGTGCTTTTCTCGGGATTCATCCGTTCGTCCACGTATTCATCGACGACGAGGCCCATTCGTTTCCCCGTCTCGGGAATGAATTGCCACAGGCCCAGCGCGCCTTTGGGCGACCGGGACATATAGAGCGCACTTTCGGCAACGGAAAGGTATTTCAAGTCGTCCGGCACGGCGGCTGCCGTGAGCTGCTTTTCGAACATCGGGAAATATCTGCCGGAGCGTTTCAGGTACAGGATTACCTGGCCCGGCTGTTGCAGCAGCGAGTAGAATTCGCGCTCGGCCCGCTCGCGCACTTCCGGGATCTCGAGCGGCACTCGCTCCCCACAGAAATCAAGCTGTTCGGGCAGTTTGAAGGCTGAAAATTGTTCGTAGAATTCGCGAGTATTGGGCGTGGGCAGTCCGGTGCCGGGCTTGCTTTCCTTTTGCCCGGAGCAGGCGATCGTGAAGCAAACAAAAAGAATAGCTATTCTATGCATATCAAATAGTCCTTGTAATATTTCTATATGGGATTGGGTCTGTCGCTCCGGCCTGTTCGAAGCCTCGGAGGCGGATCCGGCAGGAATCGCATTCGCCACAGGCTTCGCTCTCGGACGAATAGCAACTCCACGTCAGTCCGAAAGGCACGCCAAGGCGCAAGCCCTCACGCACGACGTCGGATTTGGTGTAGTTTATTATTGGTGTCAGGATTTTTATATTGGTTTCGGGTTTGGTTCCGGTTTCGATAGCTTTCTCGAACGCCGCGAAGAATTGCTCTCGGCAGTCCGGGTAGCCGCTGTAATCGAGTTGCATCGCTCCAATGAATATCGCGTGGGCACGCAACACTTCGGCCCAACTGGTAGCCATTGCCAAGAGGTTGGCGTTCCGAAATGGGACGTAGCTCGTGGGCACCGAGTCGGACTCAGACTGGCCAAGTGCGATCGACGGATCCGTCAGCGCGGAACCACCAATCAACTTGAGGTGATTAATGTCGAGAATTAATCTGTGGCGGGCCGAATAGAAATCAGCAAGCCTATCGAAGCATTCGGCTTCTTTGGCCTGGGTCGTCTGCCCGTAGTTAATATGAAGTGCGGCAATTTCGTAACCGCTTTCTTTTGCCTTTGCAGCGCACAGAGCTGAATCCATACCCCCGCTCATTAATACAACTGCTGTCTGCTCTTTGTTCGGCATCGTTTCTCGATTGTAATGAAAAGAACCATTTATCAAAAAAAGCAATTACAAAGATAAGAAAAAATAAGAAATCATTTCCCTTGTTTTTTATTGATGTTCCATTAATAAATGTAAATTTTTGAAATATTATTCCTATTTTTGAAGGCAAGAATTGATAAATAAAAATTACGGTGAAAAATGAGAATTAAGATCTGCTTGCTGCTGAGCCTCGCAATGGCTTTCCTTCTTTTTTCATGTTCGAAGGACGATTCGCCACAGTCGCCGACAAACAAAAAAGTTAAAATCATCGTCCTTGCCGACCCGCATTTTTTCCTCTCGTCTTTGCATGACGACGGCCCGGCATTCCGAACGGCCGCCCTTGCCGACAGGAAAATGATGGCCGAAAGCCCTGCGATTTTGGATGCTGCGCTGAGCGCAATCCTGGCCGAAAAGCCGGATATCGTCCTCATCCCCGGGGACCTGACAAAAGACGGCGAAGAGCTTTGCCACCAAGCAGTCGCCGAAAAATTGGCTGCTCTCGTTAGGGCCGGAATCAAAGTGATCGTGGCGCCCGGCAATCACGACATTAATAACGAAAATGCCTGTACGTATAGTGGCGAAAACACGACAAAGATAAATTCAGTGAACGATAATCGATTCGCCGAGATCTATTCCGACTTTGGATTCTCGTCGGCTCTGTATCGCGATGCTTCTTCCCTATCGTATATCTGCGAGCCGGTCGATGGCATTTGGGTGGCCTCGATCGACGCCACTCGGCACAATGGCGAGGAGAACTGGGTGGGCGGCACTCTCAAGAATTCAACGCAGAATTGGCTGTTCCAGAAGCTGGCCGAGGGCCGGGCAAAAGGCAAAATTATCCTCGGAGTGATGCACCACGGAATCGTCGAACACTTCATCGGCCAATCCACTCTCTTCGCTGAGTATTTGGTCGATAATTTCGCCGAAGTTGCCGACACTCTGGCGCGAGCGGGCGTGGGTGCCGTATTCACGGGCCATTTCCACGCAAACGATGCCGTTCTATATACGTCCGGTTCGCAGAAAACAATCTACGACATCGAAACCGGCGCCCTCTGCACATGGCCGTGCTACTATAGAGTTATCAATCTTTCTTTGTCCGGCGAAATGAGTTGCGAATCCAAGCAAATCACTTCAATCAATTACGATACAAAAGGCAAATCATTCCAGCAGTACGCCAAGGACTTCATGCTGGACGGAGTGGTGGGCCAATACGGAGTTGAGCTGTTGAAATCGCGCCTCGGGCTGAGCGACCAGGACGCCAACACTCTGGCTCCGGTGGTAACTGCGGGAGTCGTTGCCCATTTTTCCGGCGATGAACACTTGACGGATTCGGCCACCATTGCCCAACTGCAAGCGATTAAGGACAATCCAAGGCTCCACCTCTATGGAGTGATGATCGAGCAACTCTGGATCGATCCGGCACCGACGGACAATAATTTCTCGATTAAAATCCAGAAATAGGTTTAGGTGTTTTTTTTATTTTGTATTAAATTTTGGGAAAACTCAGTTCGGCCGATGAAACCACTCTTGCTAATAGGATTTTTTGCTTTATATGCGAGTTTGTTGCCATTGGCAGAGTTCAGTTTCTATACGGTATCTTTTATCGATGTCGCAATAATCGGAGCATTTGTTACTGCGCTCAAGGATTTGCTTTTCTCGCACAGCATAAGGTTTGCAATAACTCGCCAGTGGAGCGTCGTTTTCCTCCTGGCGCTTGCGCTTTCTGCTCTGTTGTCGGGTATTGTCCCTTTGGCATCGGGCCGCCCGGAGCAAATTTCGCAGTTTTTTTTGACTCTATTCCATTTCTATTATTTTGTGCTAATAACGGTCGTGCTGATTGTCTATCCGGTCAGGGAAAGCACTTGGGAAAGCTGCATGAAGCTGATGCTCATAATGAGTATCGTTATAAACGTTTTTGGGATTTACCAGGTTTTTGCCCGAGCTTTCGATTTGCCATTAGCCTGGATAGAGACCTCGACTTCGGTGGAAAGCCTTCGGGGCGGCGCCGAATCGGGCTTTTCGCAACTTAGCCTGAATTATGGAAATTTCTTCCGCGCGACTTCCATCTTTAGCGAACCATCCGCCTTTGCCAGCAACATAATAATCTTCCTTTCATTGCAGATCGTACCGTATTCGCTCGGACTTCCGCAGTTTTTCAAATCGAAAGGACTGAACATCTTCATTCTTACCCTTTCGTTGGTTGGCCTGCTGATGGCGTTTTCGCTAACGGGGGCCGTTGGCTTGGCGGTTTTGATAATTGGATTATTATTCATAACTCGGTCTGCCCGATTGCTAAAGCTTTCGCTCTTGGCGATTCCTGCCATTGCGATTCTGCTCATTGCAGACGGAGTGATCGAATCGAACCTCGGCGTTAGCGTCTTGGATTTGTTCACTCTCAGGATCGGCGGCGTTGCCGGCATGATTTCCGGCGGTAATGCCGAAACAGTTGCGGGGGAATCATTTTCGTCGCGGCTGGATCTGTTCCTCGGGAGCTACCAGATATGGCTTTCATCGCCGGTCGTGGGTATCGGAATAGGGCTGACGGCATTCAACGAGGTGGCCGAAATCTCATTCGCCGATACTTCGTTCATGAGCGCCCTATCGGAAATGGGCATATTCGGCGGTGTTTCGCTGATTTTAATTTTTGCAACACTGATTGCAAAACTATATAAATACATACGCCCCCAAAGCGGTATTTCCCCCGAAAGCCGGCGTTTGTGCGCTATTGCCTTGTTCATGGTGCTGAACTATGCTTTCGTTTCGTTTTTCACTGGAAATATCTTAGTGTATTATTGCCTTTGGTTCATCTTGGGATTCGGCTTTTCAATGTCTCAATCGGCCGGCCGCCAGCTGGGCGAGCGTGAAATCCTGATAAAAAATGATAAGTGAAGCGGTTGGCTTTTTCCAGATTTGGGTGATAAGGAATGTGAGAGCGAGATAACATCACCCCCTACTCTGGCAATGCTTTGTGTGGTAAAAATCAATAATTGATTCACAGGAATGTAATTTCAGAATATGGTTTTATAACGAATTGAATACATACTGTTCACAATACTATATTCATCCTTAAAGGAAAGTCATAGTTGCTGGTTGATACCGCGTGAGCGGTTGTTATATTGTAGTGAGTTGTATCCCCTTTGCATATTATACCGCGTAGCGGTTGTTGTATAATACTCTACATTAATTAACCAAACATAAAACATTCGCTACGCGAAATCATTTACAAGAAATCAAACAAAATGCTACAATACAACAACCGCTACGCGGTAAAAAACCATTTTATTTATCAACTCGCTGAATATGCTATTTGCTACACTACCCATACAAAACGTTAAGGACACAGAAAAAACCACACAAAACACCATACGACCTAATATTTGTTGTGAATTTTTCAAATAATTAAAGAAATAGTAGTAACTTTTCCTTATTTTTACGTGTAATTGCATAGGGGCCGAAGCAAACGAAAGCCGAAAGCCGAAATGAGTATTGAAATTGATATTGATTAAAATGAAAAGAATACTGATAATTGCGCTATTGGCCGCCATTGCCGGAAGCATGGCAAATGCCCAGCAGAAGGGCGGCGCGGTGAGGAAATTCAATAAGGATACAGCCTTCGTTTTCTCTTCGCCCCGGCCGCTAATACTGTCGGAAGAGGAGGCGCGTTTCAAGAATTTCATGGGATTCGACTTGCTGCTTTCCGAAAATGGATTCGGCGCGGGCTACTTCATCAAAAAGCAGTTTACTCCCAGTTTCTCCGCATTTATGAACCTGTACATTTCCGGCGCAAAGAATACCGACGAGTTCGAGCATTGGATATGGGACGAGAGCCAGAATGCTTATGTTTGGAAGGTTGAGGACAAGGTGAACCGGCTTTTCATGTTCCCTCTGATGTTTGGCGTGCAGCAAAACTTGCTCGGCGAATCGCTTAGCGACAGCTTCCAACCCTTCCTCAATTGTGGCCTTGGACCTACTTTCATTCTCGCCACTCCATACGACAAAGAGTTTTTCTCTTCGTTTGGCAGTGCGGACGGCTACACCCGTTTTGGTTGTTTCGCCGGACTGGGCGCGAATATCGGTGTAACGGCCAAGTCATACATCGTGCTGAGCGGCCGGTATTATTACATTCCATTTGGCGGCAAGGGCATCGAAAGCGTGAAGAACAAACCAATAACCAATTTCGGCGGCTTCTTCCTGTCTGCGAGTATGTCTTTCGCGTACTGATTCGGTTAGTCTCATCGTTTGACCGCCTGCGCTACAGAAAGTGCGTGGAAGTGGCATTATATCACATAAGTGGATGCAAGAAAAAGTAATAATTTCAAATAGATACCGCGTAGCGGTTGTTGTATTGTAGAAATATTTAGTGCCATGCAAGTCATACCGCGTAGCGGTTGTTAAATAAAGCCCTGTAAAGTCAACCAAATATTTAGAACATTCGCCACGCGATAATGGTAATTTCGACAGACTCATTTGACTCAATTGGCAAGCGCCAACCCCAAAAAATAAGTTAATTCTATAAACTACTTTTCGATTCGCCGAGCAATTGTCTTTGCCTTGGCCAAAAACCTATCCGATAGATCTTGATTTTTCTTGGTTCCGGGCCGGGAGAGTATGCCCACCGTTTTGTAGCCGGAGAAGTGGAAGATTTCCTTGATAGCCCTTTTCGCGCCGCGTGTCTCAGCAAAAATGAAATTGAACGGCCAGGGCGTGGTGCAAGAAGTAACGAACGCTGCTTTTTTACCTTTCTGCAACGGGACCGGCCTGCCATACTTGTCCTCCGCCATGAGAATGGGCACTATCCGGTCGAAGAGCACCTTCAGGTTCCCGCTAATGTTCCCCCAATAAACTGGGCTCCCGACAATTATCGCATCGGCTGATTGTATCTTCCCAGCGAGCAAATGCGCGCCGTCCGCAGGCAGACAACACTTATTGGTGGACCGGCATTTCATGCAGCCGATACATGGGCGAATCTCGTAATCGTGAAGGTGCGCCAATTCCAGCTCGACATCGCTCGAAAAGTGCTTCGTGATGCCCTCGAGCATCCTTCCAATTGTTCCGTTTCGCCTGTGCGAAGAATTGATAACTAATACTTTCATAAAAAAATTCCGTTCGTAACCCAACAATTGAGATTACGAACGGAACTATTGTTTTGTTACGTAACAAAAAAGACAGATTACGGCTGCGCTGTAGGGTCGATCGGCGTGAACACCCTGGTCTTCAATTCGTTGTCCAGGAAGAATATCGCGCTCGGGTTGTCGCTGGCCATGCGCAATCTTTCGACGAGGTCGCTGGCGTTTGCCTCCTCTTCGACTTGCTCGGAAATGAACCATTGCAAGAAGATTTGCGTCGCGTGGTCTTTTTCTTTAATTGCAACTTCGGCCATTTCGTTAATTGAATCTGTTACGGTAAGCTCGTGGGCAAGCGTCTGCTCAAACGATTCCAATGGCGTTTTCCAGTCAAACGGCGGGGCGTCGATTGCTCCAATAATCGCTTTGCCGCCGCGTTCGACCAAATAATCAAAGAATTTATTGGCGTGGGCAAGTTCTTCCTGTGCCTGGACGCGCATCCAGTTTGCGAATCCGTTCAGGTTGCGAGCATGGAACCATGCGGACATGGACAGGTACAAATTCGAGGAATACATTTCTTTAACGATCTGGCTGTTTATCGAGTCTTCGACGGGTTTCTTTATCATCACCATTCTCCTTTGAAAAAAACTACAATTTCAATTAGTGGAAACGAATCGCAAAATTCTTTAGTTTATAAAATATTATTATCTTATTTAAAATTGATTGAATAAGTAATATTGTTTGTTGCAAATAAGAATGTTTGGGCTATGAAGGTCTGGAAAGATGATAAGGTTTGGAGGCTTCTAGTAAATAGGAATTTATATCGAATTGATACCGCGTGAGCGGTTGTTTTATTGTAGAAATTCATATAATCATAGTAAGTCATACCGCGTAGCGGTTGTTATATAAAACGCTGCTTGAGTCAACCATACATATTGAACATTCGCTACGCGAAATAAAATACAATAATTCAATTATTTGCTACAATAGAACAACCGCTACGCGGTAAACTTCTGATCGACTGCCAGCGCACACGATGCCGCACCCCTACGGGAATCAATTTAATTACCGTGCCCATACAATTTTATATACCAAAAAAGCCCGCCCCATCGGATGGAAGCGAGCTTTTTGAATCAATTCTGAGAGAGTTAATTATTTGCCTGTAACTGCACTGATTTTCTGTGTGAGTTTCGGCAAGACGTCGAACATATCGCCAACGATTGCGTAGTCGGCCAATTTGATGATCGGGGCGTCTTTGTCTTTGTTCACTGCCACGATGAGTTTCGATGACGACATACCGGCAAGGTGCTGGATTGCGCCGGAGATGCCGCAAGCAACGTACATCGAAGGCGAAACGGTTTTGCCGGTCTGGCCCACTTGCTCGCTGTGCGGACGCCATCCGGCATCGACGACTGCGCGCGAAGCGCCGACGGCTGCGCCGAGGCTATTTGCAAGGTTTTCGATCAGGTTGAAGTTTTCGGGGCCTTTGATGCCGCGTCCGCCGGAGACGATGATGTCTGCTTCGGCCACGTCGAGTTTGCCATCGTTTTTGACAACCGATTTCACGACTGCTTTTTTGTCTTCGGCGCCGACCGTGGCCGAGACTGCTTTCACGTTAGCGGCGGCAGGAGCTGCGCTGGCGGTGAAGACGTTCGGGCGGAGCGAGAAGACTTTGTTATCTGTATTGACTTTGGTGCGGATTTGTGCCTTACCGGCGTAAACCGGTTTCGAGGCGATGGGAGCCGAACCTTCGAATTCGAATGCAACGCAATCGGCAACGTATCCGGCGCCGAGCTTAATTGCTACGCGTGGTGCCAATTCCAATCCGGCAGCATTGGCCGAAAAGAGGAGTGTGTTGCAGGATTCTGCTTTGGCCATGTCGGCAATCACTTTGGCGTATGCCGTCGATGAATATTCGCCGAGCGATGCGTCATTGGCAAGTACGACTTCCGTGAGGCCGTATTCGCCGGCTGTTTTGGCCTGGGCTTCGGTGCCGCCCACGAGCAAGCCAACTACTTGAGCTTGGGTTTTTGCAGAAAAATCTTTTGCTGCTGTAATCAATTCATAAGAAGAACGTTTGAGTTGATTATCTTTCGCTTCAAGGTAAACTAAGATTTTTTTCATTTATTATTTCTCCTGATATTCTTTTTTGTTTGCGGCAGCGCACCGCAAAATTGAAATTAGATAATTTTTGCGTCTTCGTGGAGCAAGCGGACCAATTCGGCAATGTCTGCGTCAGTATCGCCAAGCACTTTGCCGACGCGGGTTTTCGACGGGATGGACATGCCAAGCACCGTCGTGCGAGCTTCGGAATTCGAGGCTGCACGCTCTTCGATTGGTTTGGACTTTGCTTTCATAATGTCCGGCAATTTCGGATAGCGTGGGTCGTTAAGGCCTTTCTGGCAGCTAACGACGCAAGGCATCGAGAGTTCGACCACTTCGCGTCCGCCCTCGACTTCGCGTTCGGCAGTTGCTTTGTTTCCGTCGATTGTCAGTTTGGTAACCACCGAAACCGAAGGCATCGAAAGCATTTCTGCGAGCGACGAAGGAATCTGGAGCGAATCGAAATCTACGCTTTGCTTGCCGAGCAGCACCAATTCGGGGTTGGTTTCTTTTGCATAATATGCTAGGTTCTCGGCCACGGCGAATGAATCAATGTTTTCATCGGCTTTGACCAAGACGGCTTTATCGACGCCCATTGCAAGAGCCGTGCGAAGAATATCCTTTGCGCCGTCCGGCCCAACTGCAAGAGCTGTAACCGTGCCGCCATTTTTCTCCCGCAGGCGCAGAGCCTCCTCGAGGGCGAATTCGTCATAAGGATTAACGATATATTTAATTCCCTGTTT
>CAZSWR010000023.1:0-40067 GCA_964610885.1 uncultured Hyphomicrobiales bacterium
GGTTTCGGCCATCGAGGCGGCGCGGCGGTACGATTCGGATGCGCGGCGGAAGTCCTTTTCGACGTAGTAGCCGTCGCCCTGGCGCGAAAGCACTTCGACTGCGTACTGCGAGTTGGGGAATTCTTTGATCATGCGGTCGAAGGCGGCGGATGAATTCTTGAAGTCTTTCAAACGGAAATATGCCCACCCTTGGCCGTAGAGAATTTCTTCTTTGCGCTTCGTATCGGGCGTCCGGTCGAGTATCGATTGGAATGTCTCGATTGCATTTTTGCACATATCCGAGCGGTAATATGCCTCGGCGAGCCAAAACATTGCTTCGTCCTGGCGCGGATCGTCTCGGCGCAGTCCTATGAATCCGAGCAGCGCCGGGATTGCTTCGGCGTGGCGGTTGGACTCCACAAGCGAGATGCCTGCCTTGAGCTTGGCCTCGGCAATATACATGTCGCGTTGGGGCATGAACACGGCCGAACTCTTCGTGGAAATCTGTTCGGCGGTGCGGTATTTGAGAATTGCCTTGTCCCATTTGCGCTGCTCCATGTATGCAGAGCCGAGCAAAATATTTATCCTTACCGTGGCCGAGCCGTCGGTCGCTTCGCGTTCGGCCCTTTCGAGCACGCGCTGCGCGTTGGTATAGTCGCCGGCTTCGTAATAGATTTGGCCCAGTTCGAGCAGGACTTGCCCCAGATACGGGTAAGTGGACTGCACGGAAAGCTCGGAGAAAAGTGCCTGTGCGGCCTCGGTCTTGCCGGACTTTTTCAGGGCAATTCCTTTGTACAGTTGAGCCGTCTCCTTCACTCTCGAAGCTGCCGCTCCGGTTTCGGAATTGATAATCGTGTCGTAGTAATCAATTGCTTGTATGTATTTGCCCGAATTGAGCAATGCCCAGCCAATCCCGAGGCGCGAAGGGCCGCAGAGGTTGGACTCGGGATACTTCTTTATAAGTTCTTTGTAGTCGTCGATAGCGTATGGGTATCTTTCGGTTTGGCAATTGGTTTCGGCCTTCAGGTACAGAATTTCTTCGTTGGCATTGTCCGTGTAGCTCTGCGGTTCGTACAGCTTGCCGATGGAATCGCGAGCGATGATGTGGTTCCAAGCCATTTCGAGCGTTGCGACCGATGCGACTGCCTGAGCGGTTTCGCGGAGGACGAGCCGGTTGTTTATTTCGCGAATTCGCGATATTATTGCTGTACTCGAGAATGGATATTTCTTCAGGACTGTATTATAATAGTTTTCGGCCACCTCGAAGTTACGGCCCATTTCGGCCAACAACCCGAGCGCGAAAAGTGCGTCGTCGGCGTATTCAAACGCGGGATACAAACGGTAGCATTTCTCGAAATCGGCAGTGGCAGGTTTTTGTTTGCTCATGTTGGCATTGGCCACGCCGCTCCAATAGACGGCGCGATGCGCCAAATCGAGGTAGGTCGAGTCGTTGCGAGCCGTGTTACATTTTTCGCACGAGAAATTGTCATTGGCCGAGCTTTCTGCCTGCGCAAAAAGCCTTGTGGCCTCTTGGTAGTCCTTCGCCGTGAAGGCATTCAGTCCGCGCAACAAATATGCGTGGGGCACGAGCGGCGAATTCCTGCGCGTGTCGATAAACTGTTTCAACTGGCCTTCGGCGGCGCGGTAGTTTCCCGCGACTATATCGATTTCCGCTTCGAGCAATGCCCCTCTGTCCGCCGAGCCGCTCAATCGGCCGGAGGAAAGGGCTTCGATCACACGTTTCGAAGCAGTTTGCAAAAGGTCTTTATTGTATTCGTCGAAGCACCTTGCGAAGTTTTCAGCGCCGTAAATGTATTCGTGGCGAATGTTTGCAGGGCCGGTCTCGAATGTTTGCGCGCCGGACGGCAGCAGGGCCGCCAGCCATACGAACGCAACACAAATAGAAAAATATCTACTCATAGATCTTCATCTTTTAATATTTCATCACTTAAAGGGAAGTCCCCCATTCTTGCAATACATTCCTCATGGGCATAAGCCAATGCAGAAACATTTGAAGAAATGTTACTTCATGCCGCCCCTAAATTTACGAAAAACGCAGTTTAAATACTAATTTTTTATGACAAATTGCACGCCGAGGATTAGCTGATATGTTGATTAGTTGATGTGCTGATTGGCTGATGTGCTTGATTAGCTGATGTGCTTGATTGTCTGAACTGTGATTAATATGATTCGTTTGATTATTGTGATTGAATCATGTGGTAAGCAATGTAGGGGCGGATACAAACCCGCTCGAGGATTGGTTGATGAGGTGAAAATAGTTGCAGGTAAAAAGGTAAAAGTTGTAGGGGTTCAAAATTTTGAACCCCTACTTGTAACTTTCAACTTGAGAGAATGTTTAAGGGCGTATACAAACCCGCCAGAGGATTAGCTGATGTAATAATTAGCTAATGTGATGATGTGCTGATTGGCTGATTGGCTGATTGGCTGTTGTGGTGAAAATAGTTGCAAGTAAGATGGTGAAAGTAACAAGCCAACCTATTTCAGGACAAGACATCTTGCTACTTGTTCCTTGTTCCTTGCAACTTGTTCCTTGAGAAAATGTTTAGGGGCGGGTTCCACGCCCGCCCCTATACTTCCACACAGTGGTGAAATACAATATGGAATATCTGTTACTTTATGAGTACTAATCTCTTGGTAGCTTTCCGGCCATTCGAACTTAGAGTAAGGAAGTAATTGCCGGAGGCCAGTTCGTCCAATGTCAATTCAATTTCATTACCATTGCCGAAGCTCGCGCCGCTATACTCTTTCATCACCATTCCAATAGAGTTCGAGATGGAAATCCTGTCGATCTCGAAGGGCGTTTTTGTGACGATTTTGACCGTACCGCTCGATGGGTTGGGCGATAATTCAATATTGAAATCAATAGCATTGGATTCGTCCACGCCATTGACGCCCGAACAGGAATACTCCGAGGCCGAGATACCTAAACAATAACTTGATACAAATACATGAGTATCGTTGAAGATAAGATAATCTATTTCCTTGCAAAAAGGCAGCCCTGTGTTGTAATCGAGCCATTGGCTACAGCTGAGCGAAGACGTGAAAACGCCGCTATTCGTACCAACAAACACGTTCGAGCATTCAATGCTAATACAGCGCACAAATTTATCGGCCAAACCGTTATTGGCTTGGTGCCAATTCGTCCCATTGTCCGTCGAAATGAAAACGCCTTCGCCCCACGTCCCGACGAAAATATTATCGCCACTAATAGCAAAGCATCTGATAACAGAGTCGGGCACTCCCACGTCTAATTTGCTCCACGAATCGCCAGAATCCGTAGAGGCAGAAATTCCTTGGCACATTGGTTGGAAGGATAATACGAATAGCTTTGTACTATTCCTTAGAACTCTATCAATGTTGGCCTTGAATCCTATATTTTTCGTGGTCCAATTTGTTCCATTGTCTGTTGTGATTAGCATGTTTCCATTATTCAATCCGAAAATAACTTCCGAATCTGTGGCATTGATAGATTCTATCCTTGTGAATACGTCTGGGTAATCATCTTTTATCCTTTGCCAACTGCCTCCTTTGTCCGACGACATCATTATGCCGCCAAGGTCTGTGGTTAGGTATAGGAAAGAAGAATTTGAGCCTAATTTGCTGAGTCCATTTCTAGGGAATTCGGTGTTGAGCTTGGACCAAGAATTTCCATTGTCGGACGATTTGAACAAACCTTCGTAGCTGGCATAAGCAAAAACTTCCTGGCCAAACGTTGCGATGCCTATTGGGTAATAATCCAATCCGGAAGTAAGATCTACCCAGGTACCGGTATTGGTCAATCTATACAGCCCATTGGAAAATGTTCCCGCGTATATGCCGGAACCGAGTGCCGCCACGATTTCAATGTCTTGGCTGCGAAACCCGTTATTGCCTTCGCTCCAGTTTTCGCCATTGTCTGTCGAAACGTACAAACCATTTTTGCCTGAGCCTGCATAAGCATTGGTTCCGCTGAAAGCGACACTATTGATTCTCATATTTGGAGTAACTTGTTGCCAGCTTTCGCCATTATTTGCGGAGCGATAAACGCCTCCTGCATCAGATCCGGCAATAACTGTTGAGCCGTTTGCAGCCAACGAATTAATTCGAAAACTATAAATTCCGTTGTTCACTTGATTCCATGTAGCCCCATCGTCGGTGGAGCAGTACACTCCATCTTTGTACGTTCCTGCAAATATATAATCTCCGCTTACAGCCATACAAAGGAAATTACATGGTAACTTTTCGGTGTGGGCTTTTGCCCATTGATTTCCGTTGTCTGTGGACACATAAACGCCATCGCTCGTGCTCATGAAAACTTTGGTGCCTTTGATGACTATACTTTCAACAACCAGGAAATCAGGCAAGTTTTTCACAAATGCCCATGTTTCTCCATTGTCTGTCGATCGATACAAGCCATCGCCACTAGTACCTACGAATAAGTTCGATCCGAGCACACCCATACAAGAGAATACGTTGTGATGGTTTATTTCATTCAAGGACGTCAGAGGCGCCCATGTCTTCCCTTGGTTCGTTGATACGACAACCTCAAGAGCCGAAGTGCCAACAAAGAGTTTGCCACCGGCCTCGTCAATAAAATTCACCTGATAATATGAGTGGAAATTCTGACTCCATTTCCCATAAGAAAAAGCATCTATGGATACTGCCAAGAGTATCAATAATAGTAAAATAATCCTTTTCATTTCGCCTGTCAATGATTGTTCGACAAATTGATTATGTAGCAATATAGTGAATTACCCCAAGAAACAAAAATAAAAATTCGTTCAGATTGAATTATTCATTGCAAATTCTAACATCAGAGAAATGAATTCTTGTTATTCTTGCCTTTCGTCGTGGCGCTGCTCTTCGGCATTAAGTGGCAGTCGCCACCAATAAACCTTATTAACACTCCCTAACCTTCATAGCCCCCGCGAATCCAGCCCATGAAAATTGACCTTATTATCTTATTAAATACAAGTACTTAAGGCAACAAGGTTGGTTGTATGTGAAATCTAATAGGCTATCAAGGTCGGGGAAGATGATAAGGTTTTTATCAGCATTCAATACTCATCCGATGACTTTATGGATAAACATTCGTGATTAGCTCGAAAATTTGGTAGTCATCGGATAAGTCCCCAAGCAAAAATTTGCGAGCATAATAAATCTAACTTTATTAAAATGAGTGTATTGCTCAGCCGAAGAATGCCGGAGTCACCCTGGAATAAGTGGTTAGTTAGATAAGAGTTCTGTTTATTAACAATGTAGGGACTTGGTCGGGGCTCTGTTCCTACATTGCTTGCCACATGAATCAATCACAATTATCAAACGAATCATATTAACCAAAAAAGTTCGTTAGAAGAACCCTAAATCCCTTTCTCCCAAAGGGCGACGAGGGACTTCCCCAAAAAAACGTTTTCTTAATCCCTTCTTCCGCCGGGAGAAGGGCTGAGGATGAGGGCATAGTAAAATTGTCAAATTTAATGAACAATATGGATAATATATTTTTCAAGCGCTACATAGTTCGGAAAACAAAAAAAAGGGAAGATGATTCGTATCGCCTTCCCTTGTTTAGCTGTTTATTCAATTTCGATTAGTCGATTTTTGCATCCGCGGAGTTTTTCAGGCCGGAATACTTGGTCAGCTCGGCTGAAACGTAGCCGATGAGGATTTTCGTCGATACCTTGACGGGAATCTTGTTTTCGTCGTCAGTAACCCAAATGTAGATCTGACCTTCGCTTTTGAATAGTCCGCCTTCGGTAACGAGCGGTTCGATTATGACGCATCTGAACTTGCCGGCTGGCACTTCGACCTCTTGCTTGCCGATAATCTTCACGCCGAGGTTGTATTGCTCTTCGTCGAAAAAGTTCTTCAAATTAACGATGTGGCCCTTTTTCATCGAGCCGAGATTCAGGGAGCGCACGTAGTAGAATGCCGAGACCACGTCGTGCATGTACGGGTCGATCTTGAATTTCTTTTCGTCCACGTATGCGTTGTGGTTAATTTGGTCGAAATATGCTTTGAAATCCTTCGAGTAACCGCCCTCGCGCGTGTGTTGCTCGAACTCCCAAGGGAAGAGGCCTTGTTTGTCCATAACGGTGCGGTATGTGTCTTTGACCTTGTAAATCCACTCGAGGCTCTTAAGCGAATTGACTTGGAAACGGATGTCGAAGCATTCGCGTTCCTTGTTTGCGCCTCTGTATTGCGGTTTGGGCAATATGTGGAAATATCCGGTTCCGGCTTTGATAAACGAGTAAGTAACGTCGTAGTCGAGCCTTTCGCCGTAGTCGAATGCGTTGTTGGTCATTGACCTGTACGAGAAAGCCTTCCCTGATTTGCCTTTTTGATTGCCGGGCGCCGAAGTGGCAGTGATAGTTATTATCATTGCAAGTGCGATAAATATGCCAATGCTCTTTTTCATCTTGCTTTGCTTCTTCCTGTTTTTCAATTTGCTACTTAAAACAATTACGCATTTATTCCAATTTGGTTACTTGTTGCAAGCTACTAAAAATTTCAAAGTCGGACACAATGTAAACGCAATTTAACAACAAATAGTTTTTGTTATCACTATGGGCAGAAGGTTTTTTTAATTTTATTCAAAATTCATTACATTCCTCCATATCCGAAGCGGCCCGATTAATCAGTATTTGGGCTGGCTCCGTGGGAGTTGAAATGCCTTTCTCAGATAAATCTGCGGTTTGGACCCTCGAGAGCGGAAACGCAATGCGCTCACTCGTTTCCGTAGAAGTCCGGGTATAGCTTCTTGGCGCATTCGGGGCAAATGCCATGGCTGAACTGCGTGTTCGAGCGCGAATCGATATATTCTTCGATCGACATCCACGAGCCGTCCTCGCCGCGTATGCTCTTGCAACTGGCGCAAATCGGCAGCAGCTCGCCTATGTGTTTGGAGTCCTTCAGTGCGCTACGCAGCTCGAATATAGTTTTCTCCAGCTCCTCGGCGCCCTCGCAGGCCGATGGTTTGATCAAGAATATTTTCTTGTTTCCCTTCGAATCTGTGCGTATCGGCGCCACGAAGAGTCCCATCGGAAAGTCGGCCGGGCTGATTTGGCCAATTCTGGCTTTCATCGGGCCGGATGGCATTTCCGGCAGCTCGTTTGATGCAATTGCTTCGGAAATTGCGGCCCGATCGGCCGGATTAACGAAGTCAAGGAAACTTTTGCCCTCGACTTTGTCTTTGTCCGATTCGGCAATTGCAAGGAAAGATTGGTTTGCGTACTGAATGATTCCGCTGGAATTCACGATCAGAGTGGCGAAAGGCGATTTGTCAACCAATTCAAACGAAAGGGATTGAGACTTTTCGAGCGATTCCACATAGGATTGTTTCTCCGATCTTTCGGCGGCCAATTCATCGGCGAGCGAGCGTATTGTCTTGTCGTTAGTGTAGTTTTCGGTAAGGTCTTCGACGATGCCTTCGTAATAGATTGTTCTGCCGCTATAGTCGCGGACGCCCCAAGCGCTTTCGCGAATATAAACAGTCGAAAGGTCTTCGCGGCGCCACATTCCGTCGGATTGGATAATCGAGCCTTCGCGTTCGATTTTTTCTTTGAAGATTTCTCTATCTTTCGGATTCTCGTAGCAGTTTTTCAGGTCGATTGTCATCAGCCGCTCTTTCGTTTTATAGCCGAGTATCTTTTGCAATGCTGGATTCGCATCGACCAACCTGCCGTCGGGCGTCGAGCGGTAGAAGCCCGAGGTTGAGTTCTCGAGGAACATCCGAATGCGGCCTTGGCTGGCCTGGAGGGCTTTTTCGTAGCGTGCGTTGTTGCGTTCGGCTCTCTGGCGAAGCGTGGATTCCTTGTCGAACAGATCGAGCAAACGCTTGTTGTTCCCAATATATTTCAAAATCAAAGCGATAAGGGCCAACCAAATGGCATAGCTCAGCAGAAAGCCAAAGAAATCGCTGCCCGTCAGGTATTCGTAGGTAATGCTGTAGAGAGAAAGCGCCAAGAAGATGTACGAATGGATCCCTTTGCGAAGGTAGTACGCCGAGGCCCCAACCGGAAACAGCACCAGCAAATACGATGCGTATCCCCAATGGGCGCGTACAATCGGAAGGAGAGAAATATACAATACGACAACCAAAAAGACGTAAAGCTTCGCCTTGCGGTTCTCGATCACTTTTTCATAAAAATGCTGCCTCTGCGAATTATCTTCTTTTGTACTCAACGCAATTTCTCCACTAATCCTCAACAAAGATTATGTACGAACGCACGTGAAAATAATTGCTAAGGAACCGGCAAAGAAGACATTAGCAGCCTGTTGATAAAGTATAGATCGGCCATCCCACGGGTTAACCCGTGGGTTCAATACAAGCCATATCTCCAATATTATCAATGTATTAGCCAAACCATTTTTTAGTCCCCTTTAAAAAAGGGGGTTGGGGGATTTGATGATATTTCAATGACTTACCCGATACCCAATACCCCGTACTTCCATATTTCTTGGCTATTTCTGGCAGGTTCTTGGCACCCGAATAGTATGCGGGAAATTGTACATTCGCAACAACTGCGCGCCAAACAGTTTACTCGAACAGAGTGCCGGCGCCCAAGCCGCCCTTGGGGTCGAATTCTTCCTTGATTCGTTTCATCTCGCTAATGCCGTCCGGGCCAAACATCTGGAGCAAATACTTCCTCTTGAGCTTCCCGACGCCGTGCTCGGCAGCAATTGTCCCGCCCACCGAAAGTGAATATGAAATAACATCGTCGTAAAACTTCTCGGCCTTTGCCTTCTCTTCGTCGGTGCGGACGAAAATGTTCGTGTGCAGGTGCGAATTTCCAATATGCCCGAAAATCACGTGGTCCAACCCCAGCCCGGTCAGTCCGTCGGAAAGGAAATTGTATAGATTCTCGATATGCACGTCCGGCACGGCCACGTCCGGATTGATTTTTGTTTGGCCGTTACGGGCGACGATTTCGTTAGTGGCCAACGGCAATTCGTGGCGGAATTCGCGGTGGCGTTCGTGTTCCTGCTCGGTGAATGCCGCCCAGGTGTCCGACGAGTACGGCGTGTACTGAGCGATTTCCTCGAGCCAAGCGTCGGCCACGGCGCTTTCGTTCTCGCGGGAGTATTCCTGCTCGATCCAAATAGCGCCGAACACGTCCCGCGGCAGCTGCGGATACTTCGGGCGGAGCAATTCCAGGGATTTCGTATCGAAAAACTCAATCAATCGCGCAGAAATGCCCTTCATTTGCCTATAGTCCGATTGATTGTTGTAGCGGCTTTTGTTGCGAATGGAACTAACGAATTCGAACAGTTTTTCCTTTTTGTCGAAAAATGCAATTGCGCCAAATACGGCTTCCGGCGCAGACTCCAGCATCAGCTCGGCCGACACGACGACGCCGAGAGTGCCCTCCGAACCGATAAAAAGATCGGCAGCGCTCATCTGCGAAGACGAAAAATAGCCCGCCGAATGTTTCACTCGGGGCATTTGCAGCCGAGGCCGGTCGAACTCAATTTTTCTCCCATTCTCGGTTTCCAACCAAAAAGCATCGTTGGCGGCCATCTGTTCCTTGCCCAGATCCAGTATCTCGCCGCTCGGCAGTACAATACGCAATGACTTGACGTAGCTCCGAGTCGCGCCGTATTTGAAAGTGCGCGAACCGGACGCATTAGTGGCGATGTTCCCGCCGATCGTTGCATTGGTTTCTGTCGGATTGGGAGGGTAGAACAGCCCCGTACCGCGCAGTGCTTCGGCCAGAGCGCCGAGCGTAACCCCGGCGGAGACTCGAGCCGTCCTCTTTTCGCGGTCGATTTCAATCAGTTTGTCCATCTTTTCCATGGATATGACAGTGCCGCCCATCGGCACCCGCCCACCGACGAGGCCCGTGCCGGCTCCCGAAATTGTGATCTTCTCGCCGGAGAAATAGAGCTTTCGCATCGCGTCGGCCAGTTCCTCCTCGGTCTCGGGCATCAGCAGCCTGCCGAGCGAACCATGAAAATTCGAGGCATCCGTTTCGTATTGCAGTATTGTTTCCGGATCAATTTTCTCTATCATATCAAACCTCTAAGAGTCTGTTGAAAAATTAACTCTGTGCAATGGGGCTGTCTCAAAAGCCTGAAAAACTGTTTTTTGTCATGTTGAACGAAGTGAAACATCCATATTCAGCAATGACTTATGAAGGGCATGGATTCTTCACTACGTTCAGAATGACACTTTGAGACAGTCCCTTCGATCGTGCACCAATCTCGAACAATATCAGTTGGTTACGCGAATGCTTTCTTTGGCCCCCTTTGAAAAATGAGGGTGGGGAATTTGCTGATACTTCAACTACTTACCCTATATCCAATACCCTATACCCCAAGATTCGCCTCTGCCAATTGCCGAGCCTGCTCGAAAAGCAAAGCCGAGGCCGTGGCTGCAACGTTCAGCGAGTCCACGACGCCCGAAACAGGCAGCTCGACGATGCTGTCGCAAACGTCCAGCAGCTCGCGAGCCACGCCAAAGCCTTCGCTGCCCATAATCAACGCAAACCGCTGTGGGAAACGGTAATCGTAAACCGATACTGACTCTGTGTCTTGCTCGGCTGCGATTAGCGCGCGGCCCTGCGATTTAAGTTCGTTGGCAGCGGCAAGGAGCGAGCCAGAAATGCAGTATTTAATCGAAAAGCAAGCGCCGAGCGACACTCTGACGGCCCTGCGCAGGAATGGATGCGCCGATGGTTTGTCCAAAACAATTGAATCGATGCCAAACGCTGCCGCCGTCCGAATGATTGCGCCCACATTCTCGGCGTCAATGACGCGGTCCAAAACGAGCACCCGGCCGGACATTTCGCTGATTGGCGTTTCCGGCAGCCGGCGGCCAAGCGCAAGTATGCCCTGATGCAGCCTGTAGCCGACGATGCCCTCGAGCACGGCTTTATCGGCCACGAAGCAGCTATCGTCGGGCACGCCTTTGCCGGCAATCGCATCGGAATATTTCTCGTAGAAGTCCGATTGCGCCAGTACGGAAACCACTTCGACCGAGGAACGGAGCAGCCGGCGGACAGTTTTCTCGCCCTCGGCGACGAATATCGACTGCCGAGTGTGCCCGGCCGGCGTGAACCTTAGATTGCGGTAATCGTCGATTCGGGGGTCGTTTGCTGTAATCTCGATCATTTTGTAATTTCCGCTGAATCTTCGTCCGGCTCGGTAACGTCCAAGCGGATCGTCAGCGGGCAGTGGTCGGAAATCTTCTCTGCCTTGTCCTTGCCGAGCGCCGAATATGTGTCATAGACGAATACGCCCTGTTGCTTGTAGCGGCGGAGGGTTTCTTTGGATATGACAATTTGGTCGATGCCGAATTTATTCGTGAATTTGCAGCTCTTGGTCGAATCGGTTAGGAATTTCATGTTCGGATTCTTGTAAATTGCCGTCAGAGTCGGTTTCTCCCAGCGGAGCGGGAAATCGTTGAAATCGCCGACGATGATGACGTTCTTCTCGCCAGAGTTGGCAAGCAATGAATCGGCCCAAGCGGACATAACCTCAGATTGTTTCGAGCGCATTTCCTTGCTGGCGCGGCGTTTCTCGTCCGTATCGTCGTATTGCGAGGTGGATTTCAGGTGCACCGTCATAATGTACGTATCGAGATTCCCTTTGCGGACATAGACCACATAGCCCGGGCGGTTCCTCGATGTGTCGATCGCCAGCGGGAAATATGTGCCAATGGGTTTCACCGACAGATCGCGGCGATATAGGAAGCCCACATTCTGTTCGTGGCCGTTCTTGTCCAGCACGAAATCGTAATCCGGCAGGTACTTCATAAGCGAATTCATTGCTTTGTCGTTCTCCACCTCTTGGATGCCAATAATATCGGCATTCAATTCGTTGACCACTTTTGCCATAGCCTCGAAATCGGCTTCGGTGCGGGGCTTTTTGTCGTCCTTGCCGTCGCCGAGCCATTCCATATTGAAAGTGCCGACCACAAGGGCCTTCGGATCGTTTGGCATTGCTTTCTGTGGCTGCCCTTTCGGCGCGCAAGACATCGTGAAAGCGACAGCTGCGCCCATTATTATTGCTTTGATATAGTTCATTGTGCTTTTGTTATATATTTTACAAAATTATTATCGTCGGTTCCGCAGCGGGCCAATCCACTGCTTCCTGGAATTTTATTTTCAAATAAGTTCTTCTCTAAATCATCAAAATTGGGATCTATAACGTTTCGTTGGTGTAGATCTATGAGACAGTAGCAGTAGAATTTAAATTCATCTTGCGACATGATTTCTAACCACCCCAGAAACCCATTGCTACGCAAAGGTTTTCTCATGGGGTGTCTCAAAAGCCCGAAAAACTGTTTATTTTGTCATGTTGAACGAAGTGAAACATCCATAATTGGCTAGGACTTATCAATAAAAATGGATTCTTCACTTCGTTCAGAATGACACTTTTAGGACACCCCCACAGTTTTAAATTCAAACAACGCGCCCAACTAAAATGATATAGAACCAAATATTTCTTCACCTTACTTTACAACTGCGAACTTCTTCAAATCCGAATCCGAGTAGCTGCCGTCCGGGTTCGCGCGGCGGATTTTGTACAGGTAGATGCCGGTTTCCAAGCGGTTGCCGTTTTCGTCCAATCCGTCCCACTCCACGCCGCCATTGTTGTCGGTTTCGCTGAGCGAGCGAAGGAATTTGTTTGTGAGCGAATAGATTTCGATTATGCAATTCGTCGGCAGTCCCGCGAATCGGATTGTCGGATTGGCCGAGTACCTGATCGGATTCGGCGCAACGAACGTATTTGAAAAATCGCTTTCGTTCAGCACGAACGACATAGTGTTTCCGGCGCCTTTCGTGATCGGGTGGCCCAGCTCGGAGACGACGTTCGCCACGGTAATTGAATATGTGATTCCGTGCGGGCCGATGTTTGATTGCGGGTCGAGGTGCACGATAATGCTCTTTTCGTCTGCGAGGTTCCTTTCGGCGGAGGCTACTGCCCCCGTGGGCGCGATTGAGTAATTGCTTCTGTCCAAGGCTCCGGCCGCGGGTTTCTCCGTGAAGCCGAGTGCCAATGTGTATTTGTCGATTAAAGTCAAATTAGCAAGGTACATTTCCGCCGCGGCTGTGTCCGGCGAGAAAACGAAAGGCCTCACGCCAGCCGTTGTGGGCGAATTGTAATAGTCCGGGAACGAACCGTAGTTTAGCGTATAGTTTCCGGGAATAATATCATTTTCGAAAGTGGCAAGCACCGCGGTGTCGCAAATCCTATTGACGGTCTGCGGATAAATTTTTTCGGCCGAACCTTCGGGCGCGATCGAGAAAACTGACGGCTCTATTACTCTGCTGGTGAGCCGGCCGGAATAAGCAATTGCAATCGAACGCGCTCCTTTGGCCTGGACCGAATTGGGCGCGTAGGGGTTGTGAGTGAATACTGAAACAATATCCGCGTGTTTGCTGTCTTGGTCTGCCAGATCGGAATTGTGGGCAATGACTGTGAAATAGTACCACGAATTGCGATCCAAACCGTTTAATTTATGCGTGGTATCGGCCTTCACGGCCACTTGGTCGAATTCGATAACCGAACCGTTCACTCGGCCGAGCATCACTTTGTACAGTTTTGCCTTGTCGCTCGCCCGCCAGCGCAGCACAGCCGTCGTGTCCGTTTCGCAATAGGCATAGAGTTCCGTTGGGGCTTGCGGCCCAGAGAAACCGTAATCATATTTGAAAAAGTTGGAGAACTCGCCGATCGAGATGCAAACTTCCGGTTTGCCGTCGCGGTCGAAATCGTGGACAATTGCCGAGTTCGAGAAACTGGCCGGCAGGTACCATGACGGCACCATCGTGCGCCTGTCCTTGTTCCATTTGAAAAAATAAGTGTTGCCGAAAGGAGTAAGTATCAACGTTTCGCATGCGTCGCCGTCCACGCTGCCGGCCGAGATTCCATTGCGGTAGTCCACGCCGGACGAGGTGCGGCCTTCGCGAATCCCGCAGACATAGTGTTTCCAAATTATTTCGAATTGCGAAGTTTCTTTGTTGAATTTGAAAAGCCTGTATTCGCGGATCTCATTCTTAAGATTGTCATATCCATAGAAGATTTTCGAGCTTATCCCGGCGGCGAGCAGCTCGGCCGAACCGTCCCCGTCCACGTCAGCCGTGCAGAGGTAGCGAGTGCTCTCGCTTGTATTGGCCGAATCGATGAACATCGTGGAAAACGCACCATTTTCGTATCGGCAGATGATCAATTGGCCTCGTTTGTTGTAGAACGAAATCTGTGGTTTGCCGCTCCCGTCGAAGTTCCCAGCGGCGAACGAAGGATAGGTGCTGAGCGCCTTGTAGCGTTTCTCCACGTTGGTCTGGGCCAAGAGGCTGTATCGGCCGTTCTTGAAATGGAACACATGGAACGCAGAGTCCGAGTATGCGATCAAATCCTTCAGCCCGTCCCCGTCGAAATCAAGCATTCCGGCGGCCCATAGGTTGTTCGATGTGGTATCGGAAAAAAGTATCGAAGAAAATGGAGACTCGCCCTTCGATTTCGATTGGTACAGTATGCTCCTCCAGCGGGATTTCGTGAACACTTCCGGGATGCCGTCCCCGTTGGAATCGCCATACCCCACGGGCACCCACGGTGCCGATAACGAATCGACCAAAACGACCGAATCCTTGTCGAAGCTGTATGAATAGGATTTCGACCAAGCTATGTCGTTGGTTACGAACGAAGCGAGGCCGTCCGAGTACAGGTCTGCCGCGTCGTTCATCAGGTAGCTGGCCGGGAAATGGGCTTTCATCATGTCGAAGCCGCTGGTCGGGAGCGGGTCTTTCGGCGGTGTGAACTCGATTGTGTCCCGCAGAGTGGCCCCGTCCGTCCGTGTGCAAATGACTTCGGCTGTGTATTCTTCGCCGGGCATGACGTTGCCCGAAAGCGATAGTATATGGTAGCGAGTAACATAGTCCCAATTGGTAACAGTTGTCAGATCCATCGGGTCGGATTTGGGCGCAAACCTTACGGACATCGTAGCCGGAGAGCTGGTCCGGGCCGTAATGAGCATTGAATAAGAGTTGTCCTTGAGCGCGGGCGTCGCCATCACCGAATCCATCGAAAAGCCCGAAGCGGACGAGTCCAAAACGATCATGGCCCTTTTTTCCACGGTTTTGCTGTTTTTCAAATAAATAAGCATCCGCACAGAATACTCGCCATTGGCGTACCCCGAAGGGTCGATCAATGCCACTGTGTCGTTCTTTGGTTGAGAAGTAATCTTTTTGCCCAACACATTCCACACTTCTGGTGTTTCGCCCTTGCCGATCATTATTTCCATATAGTCGAAAAGTGGCGTGATGCCGGTGGCAACCACCGGGATAGCCGAGCCTTTGCGGTCGAAATAATTCCCGGAGATTGGCGAATGCAGAGCCAGATTGGTTTTGCCGATATAATTCACGGCTTCGGCAGCCGAGAGGATTCCAAATCCGTTTTCGTAAGTCCAGCCGGAGAAGTCAATACTTTTCGCTGTGAGCGTGATGATTCCGCCGAGGTCCGCCGGGGTTAGCTTGGGGTCAAGCCCGAGCAGCAGGGCCGCCGTTGCTGTAACGTGCGGAGTGGACATCGAAGTGCCGGACGCCTTGCGGTACTCCGTTCCAAGTGCCGTCGTCAGTACGCTGTTCCCCGGGGCCAACAGTGCGAGCCGTGGGCCATAGTTGCTGCTGCCGTCCTTTTGGCCAGTCGAATTGGACGAACCGACCGACATAACTTCTTCGTAGTCCGAAGGATAGTGCGGCAAATCGTTTCCGTTGTTGCCGGAAGAACAAACAATGAGGCAACCCATCGAGCGGGCGAACTTCACTGCGTCGTGGACAATCTTCGATTCGGTTTCCTCGCCGAAGCTGCAATTGATCACCTTAGCTCCAGCAATTGCGCAATAGACTATGCCTGCGGCTATGTTCGATGATTCGCCTTCGCCGTTCAGGTCGAACGAACGGGCAATCAATAGTTTCGATTCGGGAGCCAGCCCGATTGTGCCCTTGCCCTTGACTTCCTGCGCTGCGATGATCCCGCCGACGGCTGTTCCGTGGCCGTTTTCGTCCAAGGGGATCGGGTCGGGAGCGGACCAGTCTCCGAAATTGAAAGCATATTGGTCAATAAAATCGTATCCAATCACGTCGTCAGCGAATCCATTGCCATCGTTATCGATTCCGTCGAAATCGCCGGATACGCCATTGCGTATTTCCGTGCTTGGCCACGGGTCGTATTTTCCGTTATGATTAATGTCTTCGGCAGTGTTAATGTGCAGCGCCGGAGCCAGCGCAGGATGATAGAAATCAATACCAGTATCGACGATGCCGACCGTAACGCCTTTGCCTTTGGATTTCGCCCAGGCCGATGCGGCGCCGACGGCTTTCAAGGCCCATTGGTCGTCTTTCGTAACTTCGGACGCCTTGATTTGGTCGATTTTGATGATATAGTTCGGCTCGACCGAGATCACCGACGGATCCCGGCGCAAAGCCGCAATTGCTCTGTCTGCTGCCGCTTTCGATTCGAATCGGACGACCATTGTATTGTCCAAATCGCGGAGCAGCGCGGCCGATGCCTGCACCATTTCCGTGCTTCGTTTGGCCGCATCGAACGATTCGGGAAGCAGCAATTGAGCTTTGGCGTTTTGCTCGGAGGCAAGCAGGGCGCGAGTGGCCATTTTGTCTTTGGCGCGCACAATGTACGAGCGCACTTCGGTCGCTTGGGCCGCCACCGAGGCGACAAAAATCAGGGCAGTTGCTATTAAAATATTTCTTCTCATGTTGCTTTCCACGGGCGGGCCAATGCCGCCAATCGTTCCATTTCGTTAAAAAATCAAAATTTCTTGCTTGAATCAGTCCCGATTACATACATTTTGATAAATCGGCGGAACTGAATTCTAAGATTTGCCTGTGCACGGATTCCAATGCCTTTTCGGCGAATTCCTCGCGAACAGCAATCGGCAAAGACCACTCAGATGCGCCGACAAACGCCGCCAGCAGGCCGTCGGATATTTCAGCGGCGACCGACGAAAAGAAACGCGACGCCAGCCAAACAGGCATTTCGCCCGTAACGCCTATGAATCCCGCGGGCAGCGCCTCGAATTGCTTGCCATAGAGTATGCTGCCGACGGTTTCGCATAGCTTGGGCGAATTGTCTGAGACCAACCTCAGGCTGTGCTCGGCAATCGAAGAGCAATACACCCTGGCGCCGGTACGTTCGGCGGCTTCCATAAGCTGTGAGAGAATGGCGCGGGGTTCGTCGTTCCCGTTGGATTTGACAGAAACGAACAGGCAATTTCGCTTCAGTGTGGCCGAACTGGCCGAGGGTTTGCCGCCAGGGGCAGCAGGCCGGATGAGAGTGTTGGCGCCGTCCGGGGCGAAAGTGTTCAGCACTCGGACAGGTATATTCCTTTCCACGGCAGGAAGTACAGTGTCCGGATGGACGACTTTGGCACCGAACTGTGCCATTTCGCGCACTTCGTCGAAGCTCATCGTGCTGACCGTTACGGCATGAGGGGCGATTCGCGGGTCGGCGGTGAGTATTCCCTCCACGTCGGTCCAAATCTGAATTTCCTCGGCTCCGAGCAGCGCACCGAAAATCGCGGCGGAATAGTCCGAGCCGCCACGGCCCAGAGTCGTTACGGCCCCGCCGGCCGAAGAGCCGATAAATCCTTGAGTTACAATTACGTCGCAGTTTTCAAATTGCTGCGAAATCTTGGACACATTTTTCTCTGTTTGGGCGAAATCGACTTTGGCCGCGCCGAAATCTGCGTCGGTCGATACGATTTGGCGCGCGTCCGCCCAGCCGGAGCGGAATCCGAGCGAGGAAAGTGCTGCCTCGAAAATCGTCGTGGAAAGGAGTTCGCCATAGCTTGCCGCCCTGTCCGAAGACTTCGGCGTGCATTCGCCGAGCAGCATTACGCCCCGGCGGAGCGTTTCGAGTTCGGCCAGAAGTGTTTCTATCTTGCTCAGAAGTTGGTCAAGCCCAGCGCCCTTGCCGACCAATTCGGCGGCCAAGCGCAGGTGGTGGCTTCGGATTTCTTCCGATATTTCTATAGACAACTCGGCCGAGGAGGCAGCGGACTTTATCATACGCAGCAAACGGTCGGTCATGCCGGCGCAGGCGGAAAGGACTATAAGGAGCTTTTCGGCCCTTCCGAGCCGGACAATTTCGACAATCCTTTTCATTGCTTCAGCATTGGCAACCGAAGTGCCACCGTATTTCATTACTATCATAAATTACAATCCAACGAACTAAAAATATCTGAAGTACTCGGCCACCATTTCGGCCACTTTTTTCCCAATTGCCGGCGAAGATGTCAGACCCGGCGATCCAATATTAATCAGGTCGAAAAGTCCCGGCAGCCCGCGGTCGATTTCGTGACGTATGACGAAGTCTTTGCCCGGCTCGCCCCATTTGTGCAAATCGGGCTGGATGCCGGACATGTCCGGCGCGATGTCCGATTGCTCGAGGAACGGCAGGAAACGGCTGCACTGGCCAAAAAACAAATCGCGGAAAGTGTCATCGACGGCGTAGTCCACCTCCGCCGTGGGGACGAAGTGCGGCCCCAAGCGCATTCCGCCAGCAGTGTCCGGCACTGTGTGCACACCGACGGTATCGGGCAGGGGCGGCACGGGATAGATGAGGCATTGGGGAAATTTGTCCAGCTTGTGCATGACTCGGTAGAAAATCCCTTTGCGCATGTTTGTCCTGTAAGCGGCTTCGTCCACGTCGATACCGGCCAATTGAGCTACTCGCCAAGCGTCCAGCCCGGCGGCATTAATGACGGCTCGGGTGGAGAAACGAAACTCGTCGGTTCCGTGTTGGCGGGCGGTAACCGTCCACGCCCCGCCGGAATACTCCAGGCCCACGGCCTCCGCGCTATAGACGCAGTTCGCGCCGTTTGCCGTGGCGCTCGCCTCGAAGAAGCGCATCAATGAATGCGAATCCACGATCCCGGAGCTTGGGCACCAGATGGCCGCGACGGCCTCCACTTTCGGTTCGATGGAGCGAATTTCTTCCTTTTCGACGATTCTGACGCCACGGGCACCGTTGCCGCGGGCAGTCTCGAGCAGTGCGGGCAGTTTTTCTGCCTCCTCGCCGGAAGTGGCCACGATCAGCTTGCCGGAGTTCTTGTGCGGTATTCCATTCGCGCGGCACAGCTCGTACATCATTTCGTTGCCCTCCAGGCACAGGCGGCCCTTGAGCGAATTGGGCGAATAGTAGATCGAGGCATGAATCACTTCGCTATTTCGCGACGAAGTAACCTGGCCGAATGAATCGTATTTCTCGAGCAGTAGGACGGATTTGCCGCTCGCGGCGACGCTGTGCGCGATGGCGAGACCCACCACACCGGCTCCGATAATCGTTATGTCGGTTTTTTCCATAATTCTTCCAATCCGAAGGACACAAAACAGTCCTCAATGCAGCCGGAAACATACACTGCACCAATATAGCAAATTACTAATTAATTACGAGAGAATAAAGTTTTTTTGGGGGCCTCGGGCTGACAGATTATACTTCCTAAGAGTGTGTTGAAAAAGTATTATTCTTTCTTATAGCCCCTTTCTCCAGAATGGAGAGAGGGGTTTGGGGAGAGAGAGAATTGCAATTCAAAGTAGATTATATACTTATGCAAACTCTGTCTGCCTCACCCCTGCCCCTCTCCATGAATGGCGAGGGGTAAGAATGAAAGAGAATTACTATTTCAACAGGCTCCTAAGAGTCGAAGTGGAAATTGGGGATTGATTGTTCCTCATCCGATGACTACCAAATTATCGAGCCAATAACGAAAATCAGCCTGAAGTCATCCGATGAGTATTTGACATTCGGGGCGTATGGACAGGTTCCCAAACCAACCCCGAAGGGGTTGAATATGAATAACCCCGTCTCGCGAGGCGGGGAAACGGGAGACGAGGATGGTATATATGCAGAGACCTGCCACAGCTCGGAGGTGTGGCAGGTCTTTGGTTCTGTATAACTATTTTCCGGCAAGCCTTTTAGAAATCGTAGCCGAGGGAGAACATGTACTTCGGCTGAGACCAATTGTGCACCTGATACGCCCAGGCGATGTCGAGCTTCGCCGGGATGCCGAGCAAGTACGCACGAAGGCCGATACCGCTGCCGATCAGCAGGTTCTTCGGCACTAAGTACCCGTCGAGGTCTCTTGTCGTCGCCCGGAAACTGCTCAGGTTCCCCGACCACACGCCGGCCATGTCGAAGAATGCGGCCGTATGGATATTCTGCACGAACATCGGGAGCGGGCTGGCGATGAAAATCCTCATCGGCAAGCGCAATTCGGCATTCACCATAAAGAATTTATCGCCGGAGAGCGCATTGACCGCATAGCCACGAAGCGGCATAAGGAATTGAGTAAATGCAAAATCTTCCGGGTTCTCGAAGGGCAGGTATCCGTTCTCGAACGATGAGTTGATCCAGTTTTCGGTGCCGCCGGCGCAGAATTTCTGCGGGTTCGGCCCCATGCTGGCTCCGGCCGAGCCGCGAAGTGCCAAATTGATATAATCGGACAAATTGAAATATGCGCGGTAGTCGCCGGTAATGTTCATGAATCCAACGCCGTCGGTCGATAGCTTGGGCGCGCCGGTAACCTCGACGTTGTACCGAGTGCCGCGGACGGGCGAGAAGTCTCCCCAAAGCACGTCGTCGTGGACGTATCTGGCCTGCGGCACGAGGAGGAACCGAGTGATACTCGACACGTTTGAATTGTCCAAATTCTCTCGCGAATACGCTTGCATCCCAAGCCCCCACTCGATTCTGTTGAAGAAATCGAAGGGATAGTACGCCGAAACGTCTGCGCCGTATTTGCGGAAGCGGTACAGGTCGCCGTCCTTCAGCCAAACGTAGGCCGCGGTGTGGTAGCCGGAGAACGAATAGTCGATCTGGCCCGGCAGATAATAATATGAGACCATGAACGAAGAGTTCTTGAGGTCGTAGAGCAGGTTGGCCTGAATATACAGCTGGTGGTTCCCCATGACGTCGCTAAACAGTGCCTGCGCGACGCCCTGCACGCCATAGAATGTGTTGTAGCTCGGATTCCCGAGGATAATATCGGGAGTGAATTTGACTTTGTATGGATTGACGACGAAGTTCGTATCGATCGAATTTTTAGCAAATGTTTGCCCGAGCGCAGGATCGCTTTTGATTGCGTCGGGATTGGGGCGGACCACCTGTTGGCGCGAGAACTCGACCGCGAAGTCGCCGTATCCATTCAGCGTTTCGGGTTTGGAGGCCGGTTCGTCTTTCTTTATTGTTGCCTTGCTAAACGATTGCTGAAGTGCAATTTTTTCGTTCAGTTTTGCGCGCAACGAAGTTATCGGGATTGTGTCCCCGGGGATATTTTTGTCGAACGGATTGCGGATTTTGAAAACGTCGTAGCCGCTATTGCGCAGTGACGAGAACAGAAGCACACGCGAATCGGGCGAAAGCGAGATCTGAGTGATGCCGGAAATGGAGTTCGTCTTGGGCCTCTCGGCGCGAGTTGCCAGATTCAGCTCGTAAATATTTCCAATTCCGTTTTTGTCCGATACGAAAAGCAGTTTCTTGTCGTCGTCCGAAATCGCCAGCGAAGTTTTATTATAGGCGCCCGAGTTCGTGATTCGCGTGATGTTCCCGCTGGCGAGGTCCAAAGAAAAAACATCAGACAGCGAAACGTCGTGTTTCCAGATGTTGTATTTGTCTTTGGTCATTCCGCGCTGCGTGATGGAATCGCGGTCGGAGATGAAATAAATAGTCTTATTGTCGTGGGACCAAATCGGAGAGTGGTCTGTGAAGACATCATTCGTCAGTTGGGCCACTCGTTTGTCCGAAATGTTATACACATAAATATCTGTTTGCTGGTCTTTGATGCCGATGAAAGCAATTTTATCGCCATCGTACGACCAAGCAACCGAGGCAATTGATTTCATACCAATATCAATTTTATCGTAATCGGCAGTATTGGGGTCAACGATGAAGATAGCATCGTTTTCGCCGGCTTTTGCCGAAATGGCAATCTTTTTCCCGTCCGGACTCCACGACAGGCCGGGAGTGAGCATATTCAGGTCCTCGAAGTCCTGCGAGCGGAAGCTGCTTATGAGAAGTTTGGGTGTGGGCGGCTCTTTGCCGGTTTTTTCCAAATCGAGCAGGAAAATGCGGAACAGTCCTTCCTTGTCGGCTATATAGACCATTCGCGAACCGTCCGGCGAAATGGCCGGCGAGGTGTTATAGAAATTGCGGAGCTTCTCGTGGTTCGTAACGCGGATTGCGTAGTCCTCCGGCGCTTGGAATTTTGCAATATCCGGGAAATAGAACTTCTTCATGTCTGCCACCCATTTATCGCTAAATTCTTCGAGCGACATTTGGAAGCAGCCGCGGAAAGCAAGATCCAAGCTGCGAGTGATTTTGATTCTATTTAGCAATTCAGTGATTTTTTCCTCGCCATAGACGCGGTCCACGTACCAATAGAACGCCTGGCCGCCGCGATAGGCATAGTAGCCGTCCAGGTCCATCAGCCCCGGCGGATTCGGCCCCATGAAGAGGTCGCGCATGAAAATATCAGTCTCGAAATCCAATTGCCCCAGGCTGGACCATTCGGCAAGCCCTTCGCTGATCCACAAAGGCAAATTGGCGAGGTTGCCGCTATAGACCGCCGTCTGGATCGAACCGCCGTAGTACATGTCGTTCATCACGGCGTGGATAAGTTCGTGGTGCGTAACGTGGCGCAGCTGGCCATAGCTGCCGAAAAATGGCAGTACGACGCGGTTCTTCATCATTTCCGTAACGCCCCCGACGCCTTCCGGCAGGAAGCTGGAAATAATATTCGTCTGTTGGAATTCGTTCTGGCTGTTGTACACCACGATAGAAACACGTTTGCTGAGTTTGTACCCGAGGATTCTTTCGATTTTCGGCAATGCCTCCTCTGCGTTCAGCGCAGTGAATTCGGCAAGGTATTTAGCATCGCTGTGGAAATAAACGTCGAAATGCTTCGATTCAATAAACTTCCAATCGAATTCCTGATACTGAACCTTGTTCTTTCCGAATTGAGCATTGGCAGCGACGGCCGACGAAAAAAGAAGCGCAGCGGCAAAAAATAAAAACAAACGGTATTTCATATAGATTTCTCCGATGAACGATCCACTTTGATATTGACGCTTTCAGCCGCTAAAAAGTTTCTTCTCAGTAGCCGAGTAAAACTACTTTCGCGGGATTGCATCCTCAATAATTATAAATTACTAAATACACGCTTAAAATAAAACTTTTAACATAGATTTTGCAGTATTGCGGAAAGGAATTGCGGCATTGCCCGCGCATCAGATCAATACGCCCGAGCTTCGCGGGATTGCCTTTTTCCCGAAAAGGACGTAATTGCGCGTCTGCGAAACGATGGGCCTGGTTTCGGCCAGGTCGCGGATTACCTTCGTGGCTATGTCCCTGTCCCCGGAAACGTAGTACAGCAGCGGAAGCGATGGGATTGTATCGGTTGCAACAATTTCCTTCGCCTTTGCCAGCCCGGCGGATAGCGGATTCGCACGGTATTCCATTGCGGCGCGGCCCAAAGGCCTGCGCATCTTCAGGTACCAGTTCAGTTGCGGATTCAGCGAATCGGCCGGATTGTGTTCGTGATAGACATAGACGAAGCTCTCGAAACGGCTCTGGAGCAATACGTCGCACACCTCGCGCGCGCCGCCGATTTCGCCCGGGGGCACGAGGACGTTCATCATCGTGATCCGTACCAAACAAACAATCAATGCAAATGACGAGACATTGCGCAATATGACAGACGATTTGCCGACCAAGGACGCAAACCGACCGAGGGCGAGTGCAATAATCATCCCCGCGAAAGCCGCCAGCATCGCAAGCACCGGCACGAAGTACATCGGATTGTGCAGATTCTGCTTCAGTTCGGGCCTTTCGGCAATCGTGAACGACCATACTATCCCGCAAGCAAAAAGCATAGTTACGTACACCAAATGGCGTCCGTTGCGGAAGTATTTACGTGCATTGCGCACCAAATCCGTTGCAATGAACAGTCCGGGCGGCAGCAGATACACTGCATAGTGCGGCATCTTGGTAGCCGAGAGCGAAAAAACAAGCAATCCGCCCACGAACCAGACGAAGGAAATATCCTTGATCAATCGTTCCGCGAGGCCGCAATCGCTCGCAATCCGTTTCCGCGCCGCAATGAATGCCAAAGCCCCGGCAATCGAGAGAACGGCAAATGGGCTGGCCGAGACCAACTGGTTGGCGTAGTATAGAATACCGCTCGAGCGCGTGTTGTTTTCCACCACCGAATACATGTGCGGCACGGAAAAGGCTGCAAGGAAATCTATCCCATGGCGCGCGGCCATCATTATGTGCCACGGCGCGGCAGCCGCAAGCCCCAACACTGCGAAGAATATTATTGTATTTCGCTTAATCTGGCCGGGACTCGAGGCAATTAATGCGATTGCGAAAAGTATTGGCAGAAATGAAATTACAATTTTCGTCATCAGTGCGGCGGCCAACCCGACGCCAAAGGCAAGCCCTCCGGCGCAGAT
This sequence comes from uncultured Hyphomicrobiales bacterium, assembly GCA_964610885.1. Taxonomy (GTDB): domain Bacteria; phylum Bacteroidota; class Ignavibacteria; order Kapaibacteriales; family UBA2268; genus CAZSWR01. The sequence goes on from CAZSWR010000023.1 coordinate 24,447, forward strand.
TTTGCGGAAATCGTCCGAATCGGCGACGGTCAGCGCACCCCAGAGCGAGAGAAGTATGAAGCACACCAGCGGCACGTCCGTCATTCCCTGCCGCGAATACGCCTGCCAAGACAGCGTGGAAGCCAAAGCCAGCGCCGCGGCCAGCGAGTACTCCTTGTTCAGGAATTTCCGCGCTACGAGGTACGTAAGCGCCAGCGCCGCGCCGGAGCAGAGCACCGAAAACAGACGAACGGCAAAGGCATTGACGCCAAACACGCCGAATGCTGCGCTCATCGCCCAGACAGTCAGGGGCGGATACGTGGACGAGTACAACCCGCCGAGCGAGCCTTCGGTTTGGTCAGTGGCCGAGCCACCGGAGTAAATGTATTCTGCCCGATAGGCGTAGAGGCCTTCGTCCCAGGGCTGGACCTCGGAGGCTCCAAGCCCAAAGAATTGAAGTATAGCTGCGAATATTAAAACAAGCACGACTGAGTGCCGTGCTGCGTTTTCTTCAAATCTGTCTTTATGTCGGGAGCCAATCTGTGGCATGTCTTTTTTGTATAATTGCCTTAGCGTCAATTCAATCCGACTTCGGTCGATTCGAGTTTCCTCAGCGCGCGGTTGAACCGCTCGATTTGGCTTCCGCTCATGCGGTCGGAGGTGCGTTCGATTCTCTGGCGGATGGATTTGGCTTTGTTTAGTATTTGCCTTGCGTTCGCAAGCGAAGACAAGTCTTTGTTTTTGGTATTTTTCACGTATGCGATGTAATCGCCCACTGATTTCTCGAACGACATGAGCAAATCTTCGGATTCTGGATTCGGCTCGTCGAACTGGCTCTGGGCAGCGTCGAGGTCCAGATCGCTTTCCACGAAATCGTCGGTGCGTTTCTCGATTTCGGCCGCGGCCTCTTCGGGCTTAGCGTCCACGGTAATGAAAATCTTGAAATTCTTCAGCTTGGTAACGCGCTCGAAACTGACTGCAGCCGTCGAGAACGGATCCTCGGCGAAAGCGTCCCACACAGGCTCGAGGAACGAAGAAAGAGTAATCGAGCCGGAGCCTTTCTTGAGCGCTTTAATGAAGTCGGGGTTCGGGTATATCTTGTACGTCCCGGCCAGAAGCCCGCTTTCGTAGAAGGCAGCGATTTCGACGCGGAGATTTTCTTCCTTTTCAATTTCGAAACTTTGCTTGGCTTCGATTTTAACTTTCAGCACCAAACCGGCGTTCGAGGCGGGTTCGTAGTCGATTTTCATCCCTGCCGAATCGAGCTTGAAATATTTAGCTCCGCTGCCGAGAAGTTCGGTTTCGGCTGTCGGCTGAATCTGTTTCGAATACTTGAGCGACAGGAAACACTCCTCGAGCGATTTCTTAATTGCCGTCAGGAAGAGCGGCTTTTTGGCCTCGTCGCCGAGTTTTTCGATTTCCTTCATGTAGGTTTCTTTTGCCTTCATGATCAGGTCGGCATCGATATTCTCAGTGTTCAATGTTTCGCACACCTTGTCTGCCACTGCGTCGGCGTGGCGCTCCTCGGGCGAGGAACACGAGAACACCGCAAGCGCCAGGCAGGCCAAGAGTGGAAATAAGTATATTCTAAGATTCTTCATTTTATTCTATTACCAATTTTCCAAAAACCTAATTTAATACATATCAAAAAAAATACCAAGAATTAAGATTATTTAACTCTTTAACAATATGTTTGCGCCGAGAGGCAGAAAACTGTAAATTTATGCAATACAATGAATAACCGAATCCACCATAGAACTTCTCCCACAGCGGTCGCCGAGCTTGCCGAAGTGCCACCAAACCCAAGCGGGAGAAAAGCAAGAGTGATTTTTTTTCCAATTCTCCATGGGCCTGCCGGAAAAAGCAATCACGAACCCAACCCACGGGTTAACCAGTTGGTTCGACACAAGCCATATCACCAATATTATCAATGCATTAGCGCAATCCGTTCATTAGCCCTCTTAGAAAAAGGGGGTTGGGAGATTTGTCGATATTTCAATGACTTACGATGCTATTGGGCATTTGAACGAAGCCCATCGCAACAAATTTTGTACTTTATATAGCAACCATTTAGCCTCGGAAACGAGACTTTTTCGTAAATTGCAAGTTGCTTTTTATGCAGTTTCTTGATTCTTGTGAATTTGATTTTTTAATTATAAATGGAACCAAAATGAACTTTCAGAAACGAACTCACACCTGCGGTGCATTGCGCCCCGAGGACGCCGGCCGCGAAGTCGTGCTTAACGGATGGGTCGCCACTGTCCGCGATATGGGTGGACTGATTTTTATTGATTTACGCGACCGCTACGGCATCACTCAATTGGTTGCCCAGCCCGAAACGCACTCCGAATTGGCCGAACGAGCCAAAGAACTTAAATCTGAATACGTGATCTGGGCGCGTGGCACGGTCAGGATGCGCGAGAACCCGAATCCGAACATACCCACCGGACTGATTGAAATACTGATTTCCGAATTCGGATTGATCAACAAATCAGAATTGCCGCCGTTCGAGATCAACGACAAGATCGAGACCAACGAAGAGCTGCGCCTGCGCTACCGGTTCCTCGACCTGCGCCGTCCGGTGATGCAACGCTTCCTGGCCGCTCGGCACAAAGTGGCGCACATCGTCCACGAATACTTTGCCGAAAACGATTTTCTCGAAATCGAAACGCCCTACCTGATGAAATCCACGCCCGAGGGCGCCCGCGACTTCCTCGTCCCGAGCCGCATCAACAAGGGCCGATTCTATGCGCTTCCGCAATCGCCACAGATCTACAAGCAAATCCTTATGGTCTCCGGCTACGACCGCTATGTGCAAATCGTCAAATGCTTCCGCGACGAAGATCTGCGCTCGGACCGCCAACCGGAATTCACCCAAGTTGACCTCGAGATGTCCTTCGTGGACCAAGACGACATCATGGGTATGATCGAAGGCCTCGTCGTCCGCATTTGGAAGGAAATGCTCGGCATGGATATTCCAACTTCGTTCCAGCGCATGACGTTTGCCGACGCCATGAGCCGCTTCGGTAGCGACAAGCCCGACCTGCGCTTTGGCCTCGAACTGAAGACAATAACCGACCTCGTCCGGGAATCCGAATTCAAAGTGTTCAACGATTCGATCGCCGAGGGCGGCATCGTGGCCGTGCTGAACGCCAAGGGTTGCGCATCGTATTCGCGCAAGAACATCGACGAACTGACCGAATTCGCTAAGAAATACGGCGCCAAAGGCCTCGCATGGCTGAAAATCGTCGATGGACAGATCAATTCGCCAATTGCAAAATTCTTTACCGAAGACAAACTGAAAGAAATAACGAAAGCAGCCGAAGCCGAAGAAGGCGATTTGCTGCTGTTCGGCACTGCCAAGGCCATTCGTTGCTACACGATTCTCGGCGCGCTCCGCTTGGAAATCGCCCGTCGCCAAGGCATACTCGAAAAGGTCAAGGACCAGTACAGCTTCCATTGGGTGGTGGACTTCCCGATGTTTGAATACGACGAAGAGGCCCAGCGCAACGTTGCAATGCACCACGCTTTCACTTCGCCCAATCCCGAAGACATCCATTTGCTCGATTCGGACCCAACGGCTGCCCGCGCTGTGGCCTACGACCTCGTGGTCAACGGCGCTGAAGTGGGCGGCGGCAGCATCAGGATACACGATTCGGCAGTGCAGTCCAAGATGTTCGACCTGATGGGCATGAGCCAAGAGGAATACGAAGGCAAGTTCGGCTTCCTGCTCGAAGCGCTCCGCTACGGCGCACCCCCGCACGGCGGCCTCGCGCTCGGGCTGGACAGGGTCGTGATGACGCTGACGCACACGGAGAACATTCGCGACGTCATCGCCTTCCCGAAAACCACTTCCGGCCTGTCGCTTATGGACGGCGCTCCGTCCACAGTGGACTCAAAGCAGCTCATCGAATTGGGTATCGAACTGGCCAAGAAAGATTAGTTCTTCAGGCCACAGTTGTTTATTAAAATGATAGACGTGCCGCACCTCCGCAAAGGGTTGTGGCACGTTTTCGTTTGTGTGCGCCTGTTGGGGATGAGTTGATTAGCAGATAAGCAGATGTGATGATACGATGATTTGATGTAGGGGCGGGTTCCAAACCCGTCCGAGGATAAGATTATATAGGACAAAATACGATATTCATGCAGTTATTAAACAATCCCGAATTTTTCTGACCGGCTGCCAGGGCACGGCTGCCCCTACATTATCGAATCGATAATTTGGCAGTCATCGGATGAGTTGCAGGTAGCAAGTAATAAACTCATATTAATCATTGAAATCATATAAATCACTGTTCAGACAATCATCACATCTGCTAATTAACTAATCAAAAGTGGCGTTAGAATCTTTGCGTTTGCGGCTTGGGCGTTTGGCTGACGTCGCGCCCGAAGTTAAACAAATCGGGCTTGCCGTGTCGGATCTTGTCTTGGATGGTCATCAATCCTTTGATAACCGCCTCGGGGCGGGGCGGGCAGCCCGCTACGTAAACGTCCACCGGCAGGAATTGGTCGATGCCCTGCACGACTGAATACGAACGAAACATGCCGCCAGTGGAGGCGCAGACGCCCATGGACATGACCCATTTCGGGTCGGGCATTTGGTCGTAAATCTTGCGAACGATCCACGACATTTTGTACGTAACCGTGCCGGCCACGAGCAACATATCGGATTGCCTCGGCGTCATGCGCATGGCCTCGGAGCCGAACCGCGCAGCATCGAATTTGGGCATTGCAAAGGCCATCATTTCGATAGCGCAGCAGGAAATGCCCAGTGGAAGCGGAAAAACGGAATTACTCTGCGCCCAGAGAATCAATTTGTCCACGCTCGTCGTCAGGAAGCCTTCGCGCGCGAATTGTGCATCAATCAGTCCCAATCCAGCCCACCTTTCTTCAATTCGTAAATATATCCGGCCAAAAGAATCAGAATGAACGCAGCCATGGAGATCAGCGCGACGCCCGGAAGGGATTTGAACCGGACAGCCCAAGGATAAATGAATAATACCTCGACATCGAAAACAATGAAACTCATTGCAACCATGTAGTACTTAACCGAAAACCTGTCTCTTGCGTTTCCGACCGGCTCCATGCCGCTTTCGTAGGTCGTCTGCTTCCCGCGAGTGGTGCGGCGGGCGCCGAGCCATTGGGCCAAAAGCAAAAATGCTACGGCCACTCCAAACCCTGTGGCGACCATTAGCATCAGCGGGATATATGATTCAAACATAATTTGCCTTTCATTTTGTTCGCTCTGTGGAAGTACGGCCAAACGAGCTTCCACTTATTCATTTTTGCGCTCGGCCAGCAAAGCCAGTGCATGTTGAGAATTTCCTCCTCGGATATTTTGTCTCAACTAAATAATAAACGATACAGAGTAAAAAATATTGATGATCCGCAGCGGATCCTTTGGCTGCTCTGTTGCTGGGGCAGGTGCGAAATCTGCATGCTCGTCCAGCTCGATCGTGGAAGTAAAACATTTGGCGTGGAATTTATATGATTTATTTATTTGGCCTACTGGAAAAACAAACTATCAGTTAAGGGTTTCGATTTTGTTGTTCTGAGTCTTAATATCCGTTCCACGTAATCGAATGTGTGGACTTGCATTGTTTTCCTGGCTTCGATGCGGGCGGCGTTCACCTGTTCAATGATCAATTCTTTGTAATCGTCGTGGATATCCAAATAGGCCAAGTGGAACCATCCGTAACCGGTGGTGCATTCGGACCAACAATCCTCGAAACTATCGAAAAGCTTGAAAGATCGGTAGATTTTGCAAAAATCGCTTTCTTTCATATCCATTTCGTCCCAATCGAAGCAGGAAGACGCTTCGCGTGCAAACCTTACATAGCCGTCGGCGTAGGTAATTCTATAATAGTCGGCTCCGAAGCCCTCGCAAGCGACGGAAAGAACCCTTTCAGAAATGGATTCGCGTTCCATTTTGTTAATTCCATAATAACTTTAGTTTTGCACTATGTCTGCCAAAGCTTCGGAAAGATTGGGGAACTGGTAAATAAACTTTTTGTCGGTTGCCACCCTCGGCCAGACGCATTGGCCGCCAAGCACGAGGCTTGAGCTTTCGCCCAGAACGAGCTTCAGCACCCATCCGGGGACCTTGAAAATAGATGGCTTGTGCATTGCTTTGCCCAATTCTTTAGCGAAATCGCGCATTCGCACCGGGTTCGGAGCCACGGCATTGACAGGCCCGGCAATCGTCGAATCGCTTATTATCAATTTGAAGAGGTTCACGAGATCGCCTAAGTGTATCCACGAAATCCACTGATTCCCAGAGCCGATTGCGCCGCCCAGCAGGTATCTGTATGGCGCCATCATTCGCGGCAGTGCGCCGCCATTAAGCCCCAGGACAAGCCCCATCCGGGGATTGGCCACGCGCGTGGCCGAACTTGCCCGCGCCGACGAGGCCTCCCATTGGCTCGAGACCTGCGAGAGGAAACCAATGCCCTCGGGCGATGTTTCGTCCAATACCGAATTGCTCGAATTGCCATAGAAGCCCACAGCCGAAGCGCTAATGAACGACTCGGGTGGATTCGATGAATTCAGTATAGCATTGGCGAGTTCCGTCGTTGAGGATATGCGGCTCGAGAGTATTTCCTTTTTTCTCGACTCGGTCCATCGGCCCGCGCCAATCGATTCGCCGGCAAGGTTGACAACCGAACGGGCGCCTGCAATTGCCTGCTTCCATTCCTGTGGCGAGGCAAGGCCGGGTTTGAACTCAAAATGCTCCTCGGCGAACGGAAGGACAATTCGTGATTTCGAGGCGCTTCGCGACAAACAAACCACACTGTATCCGTCCTCGGCAAGCCTTTTGGCCAAGGCATAACCAATGAACCCTGTCGCACCGGCTATTACAACTCTTTGTTTCATTTTATCAGCTGTAAAATTGTAACTATATAATATATCGTAAATTGTATTTACATTTCGCGCTTTGTATTGGATGTAAATTGACGAAAAAAACACAAATATCCAAACTGTTTTTTTGCACGAGCAATCACTTTTTCATTAAATAACTACTTCTAAATCGTATAGTTTACCAGGTTTCTTTTAGCTCAAATTTGCTCTCGATTGCAATGCGCCTCCGCAGCTGATGCCAAACAGGACACGATAAGCGGGCTTGCCGAGCGATCGGGCTGCTTTGAGGCTGGCGGGAACACAAAAAAAAAACAAGGTGGCAACTGCCACTTTATTTTCCAAGAGCAGCGCAATGATGGAAGGAAAGATGAACATGAATTCATTTTTCCTTATATTGGAAAATGCAAGCCTTCGGTGGACTTGAGTTTCATTGTTTATTGAAAATTATTGGCGAGAAATTAGTGAATGGATTTTAGAAATCAATATTTTTCTGAGTAAAAAGCCGCATTCCTTCCAAGCGCAAAGCGCAAAGCAATCCGAATTCGGGCCGACGAGCCGAATAGACGCATCCGCCATCCAAACGAATCCTGTCGGATTCGAGTGATTTCTTTACTTCCGCCAGCGTCGTCGGTGTGTGGCCCACGATCAGCCTTCGGCCTTTGATTTTAGTTTTATCGACCGAATCGTTCCTGATCCAGAGCATGGATTCGGTGTCTTCGAGTGGTTTCTCGGCAGCGAAATTCAGGCCCGCGTGGACAGCGATAAAATCGCCCACTTTGTAGTAGTATTTGAGGCCCTTAATAAATTCAATATGTTGAGCCGGAATTTTCGTCGGGTCGTTTGTCTTCCAACTTTCCATTGCGGCTCGTCCTCCGTTTAGCGTCCACTGGGCTGCGAAAACAGGGTCGCGAAGAGATTGTAGCAACATTAGCTCGTGGTTCCCCATGAGCGGGAATACGGCGTATTCTCTTTTGATCATCGTGAGGATTATATCGATAACAGCAGCTGAATCCGGCCCGCGATCGATGTAGTCCCCGAGAAGGAATATCCGATCCGAACGGCGGACACCGATCACGCCGAACAGCAGTTCGGAGAATGTGCGGGCGCATCCGTGTATGTCGCCAATAAAATATGTATTCCCTTTTTTCAATTATTTTGGATTTTAATCCTCGGCAGACGTTGCTCCTTCAAGCGAGCAGATATTCCTCCACGCCCTGACTGCCTCGAAAATTGTGATTCCGGCCGCCACGCTGACGTTCAGCGAGTGTTTCGTGCCGTACATGGGGATTTCGATTGCCCCGTCGCATTCGGCGAGCGTTTCGTCGTCGATGCCTGTCAGCTCATTCCCCAAGACGAGGCAAGCGGGGAAATCTTCTTTCGAGAGCGAGTCGTAGCTGCGTTTTTCGTCCGTTATCTCGACCGCCAGCACTCGGAATCCGCGCGATTTCATGGCGCGAGCGGCTTCCACCGGCGATTTGAAGTATTCCCATGGCACCGTGTCCACTGCTCCGAGTGCAGTTTTTTCTATTTCGATGCGGGGCGGGTGTGGAGTGAAACCGGTTAGGATCAGCGAGTGCGCAAGGGCCGAATCGCAAGTGCGGAAGAGCGACCCTACATTGTACAGACTGCGTATATTGTCCGCCAAGACCGCTACCGGGTGCCTTTGGGCCGATATTGCCTCTGCCTGAGAAAGCCTTTCGGCAAGTATTTCTGAATGTATGAGCTTATGTATCAATTTAATCAATCAAAAAATAACAAAAATACAAAATTCGCCGATAAGGTTAGCTAAGAGGCTGTCGGAAAATGTATTCTTGCGCCCACCCACCGGTTAACCAGTGGGTTCGATCACATTCCTATCTCTAATATTGTCAGTGTTTTACACTAATCTTTTCTTTGTCACCCTTTGCCAAAGCAGGGCTGGAGTGATATGTCGATATTCAACGACTTACTACGATGCTTGCAACGGGCTAAAACCCATTGTTGCAAATCTTGTACTATTTCAACAGCCTTCAAAGGCCACGTCCTCGGGATTTCGCATCCATACTTATCAATTTACAGAAGGAAAACCATGCGGTATCCCGAAGTCTTATTTCGACAGGAAATAGAAACTTGCCATGATGAGAATCATGCCGATGATTTTGTTAAGAGAAATAATCTCACCAAAGAATGCAAATCCGCCCAAAGCTGCCAGCAACAAATTGAGGGTCATCGAAACCGGAACGGCCGTGCTGACGTCCATTTTGGCCAAACCGGCCATCCAAAAGGCTGCCCCGGCGAACATAAGGAAAATACCTCCGGCGCCGGCTGGAGTGGAAACTAATCGGCCAAACGCACCGGCAGCATTGGCAACTCCATCGAAACTAATATCGCCGGCGCGAGTAATCTCTGCCTTCAAAAGCAAATTGGCGCAGGAATTCAGCAGCGCACTTGCAAAAACCATTCCCCAAGATAGAAGGATATTTTTAATGTCCATTAGATTTACTTAAATCAAAAAATTCACAAATCTCAAATTGCAAAATAACGCAATTTGCCGAGACACAACACCATTTCTAATATAAGGAAAAATGAATTCATATTAATCTTTCCTTTCGTCATTGCGCTGCCCTTGAAAAATAAAGTGGCAGCCGCCACCTTATTTGAACAAGCTAACCATATAGGAAGTTTGGGAATATGACGGTTCCCAACTAACCGATCCGCCTGCACGAAGGGACAAGAATTACTGTTTCTTTCAGACAGTCGCCTGACATGAAACTGTTGGTAAATTAATGAATATTAATAATATTATATTACTTTTGTCATTGTTACTTCTTGCAGATTTTTATTCTAAGTCCAAACCGATGAGCTGGTGCGGGTTGCCTTTAGTTAATAATTTTCAAGAAAAAAAAGCGTTATTCGATGAAACAAAATCAAATTTGTTTGTCAATATCATTGTATTGAAAAATAAACCGGTGCTCCAAATATTTTGCATTGCGGAAAGGATCGGCTGGATATGATTCTGCCCGCAGAGAAAAAGTAAACACGATAGTCATTTGTCAGGTTCAATTTTGAACATTTTATATAATAAATTTAATAGGTGTAAAATGAGATTTGTCACATTAATGGTCGGATTTATCATCTTTTTTTGCTGTGCAAATTCAGCAAAATCAAATGTCATTATTGAAATCGGGAAAAAGCAACCATGCGGATATTCTTCGACCGGATGCCAGGACACGACCGGATGGAACGGGAACTACGTCATGGCCGGCGATATTATGGTTGGAACGTGTAAAGTAACATATTTGATAGAATACTACGAAAAATTTTGTACTTCCCCGGATCCTTTTTTGCAAACTTATTCTTGCCAAATTGTTGGCTTATACATACTCTCCAAAACGATGTGCAAACTGAGTTGGGAGGAGATCTATGGGATTATATACTTAAGGATTTGGAATAATGTATTCCTCAATTCGAACGTCGAAAACATTGTTTGCAACGTAAATATGGCCGGTTGCCTAACCAAAGTAGATTCCATTGAGGACACGTATTTATCGCGCGGAGATATGACAGAAATGGTCGCAAGAAGTTCGGCAAGCGCAGGCGTACTCGATTCTCTGTTCAAGGATGGCCCCGTTCAGATTTATTCGGCAATCGTGGCTTGCGAATCCACTCGAGAATGCTGCGTAAGCAACTACAAAGTGGAATATAGCAAAGACATGAAAAAGGTCATTCATGCGGAAAAAGTTGGTCAATCATATCCCAACGACAGCAATGCGTGCGATTCGGCAAAGTCAAGAATTGGATCTTGCGTCGATGGTTGCAAATACTCCGACCTTAAATTCAACTATGCCCTGATGCGTGGCTCGGAGTTGACGTCAGTTAGCGGGCAAGCATTGGCCTACCCGAATCCGTCCGACGGCGTTGTCCGTTTCTATATTCCCAATGCACCACAAGGAAATGCCGAGTTCACTATAACGAATGCTTTGGGCATAACAGTCCGCAGGGAAACAATTTCGATCGACAGGAACGAACTAATCAAAGAAATTGATTTGTCAGGCGTTACGCCCGGCGTGTATCTGTATTCGTTCAAATTCGACGAAAAATTTTATAACGGAACAATAACAATAAATAGGTAAAACTAATGAAATATGCAATAATAATTTCGATGTTTATGATCTGCTTTGGCGCAGCACAATCGCAAATAATGATTGATTCAACAGAATACTGCGAAATCACGGGTTTTGCTGCCTATGATTCGTTGAATTACGTCTATAGCTGTGTTGTTACAAGTCCAAGGCCTTTGATGCTGTACTCGTGCATCAAGGCCACAACTGATGCGGGAAAAACATGGAGGGTCGTTATCTCGGATACGGGAACGGCTGAAACAGATTATGACAAAAAAGATTTCGTCGATATTGCCTATCTTACCAAAGATAGAATTGTCTGTTTGGCTAAGTACTCGTTCGACGATTCGGATACAACTACCGGCTTCACCTACCTGTGTAATCTGGACGGCAGCAAAACGGAGGTTTTCCAAAACTATAGTGGTGTTTGCCGCAGAATGAGGTTCTCCGACAGTCTGCATGGAGCGGCAGCTTTCTGGGGATATCCATATGGCAATGCTATGCTAACCGAAGATGGAGGCCGTTCGTGGAATACCTGCACAATTTCAGATTATTCCTGTCTTACTATAAATTATATCCAACGCTTTGGAGCTGATACTATTATTTACAAAGGAGAGCATCCCTATACTAACCAAATGCATTTCGGTTTCACATACGACGGTGGCAAAACATGGACACGCACCATTCAGGACACACTCTGCTGGAGCGACAAACCAATCGCTTTCTTGAATCCCAAATTGGGATACATGGCCGGATGGAGGCATGGTATTTTTCGCGATTCCATAACCAGGCTGCCGGTTGACTCTACCGCCTCGCTAATGCCTCTCATCCAAAAAACTACTGACGGAGGGCTGACGTGGACCACACTTCTGACGAGTGACAATTACAATTTCCAACTATGGGGCATTTCCGCCAAGGATGAGAAAACACTGTTTGCGATTTCCATCCTGAACTACTTATTCCGTAGTTCCGATGGCGGGATGACTTGGGACACAATCAAACTTAGTAGTAAAGTAGGCTTCACCAAAAAGCTGCAACCGTTCAATCCAAATCAAACAATCATCGTAATTGATCATAACTATATCTTTAGATGGGAAGATAGGATTACTCCGGCCGAAGAGCCTGATGCAGTAGTTGGCGAAGCATTTGCCGGCCCGAATCCATGCTCGTCCAGCACTACAATCGAGATCGAGTCCGAAGTCCAATCTCCCGGCTGGCTCCGATTGTTCAACCTCTCGGGAGAATTGGTACTGACGAAGCGAATTGATTGCAATGCCGGCAGGAACCGAATAAATATTGACGTTGGCGATTTGCCCGATGGAATGTACTTCTGCGAAGTATCAGCTGGCAAAAATAACTTCGTGGCAAAAGTTATTGTCCGAAAATAAGCCTGTCGATGATTAATAAAAGAACCCTTCCGTAGGTTTGCAGGATAATGCATTGAAAAATTTGCACTACTTGCAAACTTCAGAAGGGTTCTGCATTGTTGTATCGGTAAAAAATTCTGCATTTTATTATATTGTGTTAATAATATATTATTATTCGTTCGCTTGTGCGATCGAATTTATTTTTAAAAAATACCGAATCGATGAGCTGGTGCGGGTTGCCTTCAGTTAATAATTTTCAAAAAAAAAAGCGTTATTCGATGAAACAAAATCAAATTTGTTTGTCAATATAAATGTATTGAAAAATATAACGGTGCTCCAAATATTTTGTATTGCGGAAAGGATCGGCTGGATATGATTCTGCCCGCAGAGAAAAAGTAAAAACGATAGTCATTTGCTAAGTTCATATTTGAACATTTTATATAATTATTCTAAAAAAGGTGTAATATGAGGTTTTTCACAATTATTGTCGGTTTTATCATACTTATTTGCTGTGCTAATTCAGCAAAATCCAATGTCATAATTGAAATCGGGAAAAAGAAGCCATGCGGATACTCTTCTCTCGGATGCCAGGACTCGACCGGGTGGAACGGGAACTACGTCATGGCCGGCGATATTTTTGTTGGAACGTGCAAAGTATCATACTTGATAGAATACTACGAAAAACTCTGCGTTTCGACGGATCCCTTTTTGCTAACATATTCTTGCCAAATTGTTAGCTTATATATACTCTCAAACACGATGTGTAAACTGAGTTGGGAGGAAATCTATGGAATAATTTACTTGAGAATTTGGAATAATATATTCAGTAAGTATAGTACTGAAAACATTGTCTGCAACGTAAATACGGCAGGTTGCCTCACCAGAGCAGATTCCATGAAGGACACATATTTATCGCGCGGGGATATAACTGAAATGGTCGCCAGAAGTTCGGCAAACGATTACACGCTCGATTCGCTGTTCAAGAATGGCCCCGTTCAGGTTTATTCGGCAATAGTGGCTTGCGAATCCACTCGAGAATGCTGCGTAAGCAACTATAAAGTGGATTATGATAGAATAGCAGGCAGGGTCGTTTATGCGGAAAAAGTGGGGCAATCATATCCGAGCGACAGCAATGCGTGCGATTCGGCAAAGTCTGATTTGGGGACTTGCACTGATGGTTGCCAATACTCCGACCTGAAATTTAACTATGCCCTGATGCGTGGTTCGGAGTTGCCGCCCATTAGTGGCCAAGCATTGGCCTACCCTAATCCATCCGACGGCGTTGTCCGTTTCTATATTCCCGATGCACCCCAAGGAAATGCCGAGTTCTCCATCACGAATGCCATGGGCATAACAGTCCGCAAGGAAACAATTTCGCTCGACAGGAACGAATTAATCAAAGAAATCGACTTGTCAGGCGTTGCGCCCGGCGTGTATCTGTATTCTTTTAAATTCGACGAAAAATCATATAACGGAACAATAACAATAAATAGGTAACACTAATGAAATACACAATAATAATTTCGATGTTTATGCTCTGCTTTGGAGCAGCACATTCGCAAGCAATAATTGATTCGACAGAATACTGCGAAATCACGGGTTTTGCTGCCTACGATTCGCTAAATTACGTCTATAGCTGCAAAGTTACGAATCCAAGACCTATATTGATATACTCGTGCATCAAAGCAACAACAGATGCAGGGAAAACATGGAGGGTCATTATCTCTGATAGCGCAACGGCCAAAACAGATTGGGGCAATATTGATTTCGGTGATATTTCGTATCTTACCAAAGATAGAATTATCTGTTTGGCTAAGTACTCGTACGACGATTCGGATACAACCACCGGCTTCACTTACCTGTGCAATCTGGACGGCAGCAAAACGGAGGTCTTCCAAAACTATAGCGGAATTTGTCGCAGAATGAGATTCTCCGATAGCCTGCACGGAGCGGCGGCTTTCTGGGGATATCCATACGGCAATGCCATGCTAACCGAAGATGGAGGCCGTTCGTGGAATGTATGTACAATTTCAGATTTTTCTTGTCTTACAATTAATTATATCCAACGCTTTGGCGCGGATACTATAATTTACAAAGGAGAACATCCATATACGAGGCGTATGCATTTCGGTTTTACTTACGACGGTGGCAAAACATGGACACGCACCATTCAAGACACACTCTGCTGGAGCGACAAGCCAATCGCTTTCCTGAATTCGAAATTGGGCTTCATGGCAGGAAGGAGGCATGGTGTTTTTCGCGATTCCATAACTGGGCTGCCGGTTGACTCGACCGCCTCGCTTATGCCTCTCATCCAAAAAACTACCGACGGAGGGCTGACATGGACCACACTTCTGACGAGCGACAATTACGTTTTCCAACTTTGGGGTATCTCCGCCAAGGATGAGAAAACACTGTTTGCTATTTCCATACTGAACTACTTATTCCGTAGTACCGATGGCGGGATGACATGGGACACTATCAAACTTAGCAAAAAAGTCGGATTCACCCAAAAGCTACAACCGCTCAATCAAAATCAAACTATCATTGTAATTGAACATAACTATATCTTTAGATGGGATGATATGATTACTCAGGCGGAAGTGCCTGAAGCAACAGTTTGCGAAGTATTTGCCGGCCCGAATCCATGCTCGTCAAGTACGTCGATCGAGTTCGAGTCCGAAGTCCTATCTCCCGGCTGGCTCCGATTGTTCAATCTCTCAGGAGAATTGGTACTGACGAAGCGAATTGATTGCAATGCCGGCAGGAACCGAATAAATATTGACGTTGGCGATTTGCCCGATGGAATGTACTTCTGCGAAGTATCAGCTGGCAAAAACAACTTCGTGGCAAAGGTTATTGTCCGGAAATAAACCGGTCGATGATAATTACAAGAACCCTTCCGTAGGTTCGCAGGGTATGGCATTGAAAAATATGCGCTGCTTGCAAACTTCGGAAGGGTTCTGCTTTGTTTCGCCGGCTGTTGCTGCCTTGGGAACAATGCTGGCAATGTATGTATTATTTTTTTGGTAAAATAGTTTGGATACAGTTCGGAAAGCATACGCCATACGATTGATCAGTACATCATCACATAACCACATCAGCTAAATAACCAATCCTCGAATTTTTGATTCATCCAAATCAGTAATTACCCCCCTGGAATTCAACTTCGGAACAGATTTTTTTTTACTTTTGTAATGCTTTTAGATAACCAAACTTAGGGCTAGAATTGCATTTTTGAGGCGAGAAAAAGTGAAAAATTTATTTGGTTCGCATCGAAATATTCCTTAATTTTGAATTCTCATTTGGGCCCGTAG
>CAZSWR010000024.1:0-39622 GCA_964610885.1 uncultured Hyphomicrobiales bacterium
CGTTACTTTAGCGACCTTGCAACGGCTGTTAGCTCTTCGGCAGCAAATTCAACGATTCACGTTTCGAACTACACGCATACGGGCGCGCTCGATGCCGACGCAAATACATACATTATCGATGCAGCTGATTTCGTCGTTAATGGCACAATCACCGCCGCAACGAACCATATCCAAGCAATCGGCACCGGCTACCTCGTGCAATCGCCCGCGCAGAACGTCGCGGCAACGTACCCAATTGGCGACGGTACGAACAATTACACAGCCACAATCACATGCGCTAACGCTCCCACCCTACCGATAAAGATGAAGATCAATAACAACAAAACAGTTGCCGGCTCTTCTTTGGTGGATTTCTGGGACATTTCCGGCGAAGCGGCTTTGAACGCCACGATTAAACTTCGCATTCCGAAATCCGCATTAAAATCAGGTTCGTGGAGCGCAAGCAACCAGATCCGCATTTTCAACGGCTCGCGCTACGTGCCCGTGCCGGCTGCCCGCGTTTCGACCGCAGTCCTTACGGACCACGTGGAGGTTACCATCACGGGAGTGAATGCGTTCTAAGACCCATTCCAATGATTCATTACAAACTCCGCTTCGATACCATTGGGGCGGAGTTTTTTTATCCCAAATTGTGCGTTAGAAAAACCCTCAATCCCTAAATCCCTTTCTCCCAAAGGGCAAAAGGGACTTCCAACAAAACACGTTTTCTTACTCCCTTCTCCTGTTGGGAGAAGGGCCGGGGATGAGGGCATAGAATCTATTTCATATTTCTAATGAATAATCCAGAATTAATCCAATGACTTACACATCATCAAGGCCCACGGTTTCCCTTGGGCCTTGATTGATTTTACTCTTGCAAATCCGCAGATAATTTCCAATTTGGAGTCGGTTGCCTATCGAACGGATTCCATATCGAAACGGCTGAAGAAGAAGGCGATCTCGATCGTTGCATTCTCGTCGGAATCCGAGCCGTGGACGGCATTGCTTGTTTTGTTGATGCCGAAGAGGTTGCGGACGCTGCCGGGACGGGCTTCTGCGGGATTTGTGGCGCCAATCAATTGCCTGTATGCTTGGACGGCATTTTCCTTCTCGAGCGCGATGGCCACGATTGGCCCGGAGATCATATACTCCACCAAATCGTCGAAAAATGGTTTTTCTCTGTGCACTTCGTAGAATGCTTGAGCCGCGGAATGGCCCATCCTGCACATTTTCATGGCAAGGATTCGGAACCCGCTTTTTTCGATCATTTCGATTATCGAGCCGGTTTGGCCGGTGGCCACTGCCTCGGGTTTAATTATGCAGAGTGTCCTGTTTCCGGTGCTTTCAGCCATTTATTTTGTCCTTCTTCTGTCAAATACTAACTTGCAATTTATTTTTTGTCTTTGGCAATCTGTTCTTTGGTTTTAACTTCAACCTTTTTAATAGCGGGTTTCCTGCGTTTGGGCATTTTTGCGATCACCTCTTCGACGGTTTTGCCGATGTCCGCCGGAGAGCCTGCCACGTGGATTCCGGCCTCAGCGAGTGCTTTCATTTTGTCTTCGGCTGTACCTTTCCCGCCAGCGATGATTGCGCCTGCATGGCCCATGCGCCGTCCCGGAGGAGCGGTCTTGCCGGCGATGAAGCCGACGACGGGCTTTTTAACTTTTTTTGCAATATATTCGGCTGCCTGTTCTTCGGCGCTACCGCCGATTTCGCCGATCATCAGGATCACGTCTGTGTCCGGGTCTGCGTTGAAGAGTTCGACGGCGTCGATGAATTGAGTGCCGACGATCGGGTCGCCGCCGATGCCGATGCAAGTGGATTGGCCGATGCCGCGGTCGGTTAGCTGTTTGACTGCTTCGTAGGTGAGAGTGCCGGAGCGCGAGACTACGCCCACTTTGCCTGCTTTGTGTATGAATCCTGGCATAATACCGATTTTGCATTGCCCCGGGGCGATGATGCCCGGACAGTTCGGCCCAATAAGGCGGCTCGAGGAGCGTTTAAGCGCATCGTGAACGCGAGTCATGTCCGCAACTGGTACTCCCTCGGTGATGGCCACGATCAGTCCGATATTGGCGTCGATCGCTTCCATAATAGCGTCTGCAGCCATGGCCGGAGGGACAAATATCACGGTTGCGTCCGGTTTCTTGGCCTCGACGGCTTCGGCGACGGTGTTGAATACAGGCACTTCCTTTTTGAATTTAACTTCGCCCTTGCCGGCGAATTTCGTGCCGCCCTTGCCGGGAGTAACGCCACCGACGACGGCTGTGCCGTATTCGAGCATTGCAGCCGTGTGGAAAGTGCCTTCGGAGCCGGTGATTCCCTGCACGATGACCTTGGTCTTTTTATTGATTAATACACTCATGGCAATTCACTCAATTTATAAAAAAACCTGAATTTCAATTCGGATCGATTTTGCAATATAACAAATTCATTTGGAATTCATATCCAAATATTCCAAGACGATTGAAACCATTCGAGAAGTGTAAGGAGCCAGCGCAAAAAGTCTGAACTGTGATTTGAAGTAGCAAGGAGAAAGTTGAAAGGAAAAAGTAAAAAATGTCTTGGGGCGGGTTCCCAAGCTGCCATGGATTCGTTGATGTGATGATATGAAAAAGTTGCAAGTAAAAAGGTAAAAGTAGCTAGTTAACTCTATTTAGGAAAAGACACAGTACAAGCTTCTACTTACAACTTGTTACTTGATAAAATGTGTTGGGGCGGGTTCCAAACCAGCCCGCCATGAGACTTTTGAAGTAACCAACTGATAAAATAGGAGATTCCCTCGTGCGCTGGAATGGCAAAGCACTAGATTCAATGAGGAAACAGCTTTATTCTTTTCTCCTTGTCCCTTGTTCCTTGTCCCTTGTTCCTTGCAACTTTCTACTTTTCCTGGCGCTTCTATTCGCCATCGGCAACCACGTCCACGCGGATGGCTTGGGCTTGGCTTAAGTACTTTTCGGCAAACGAGCGGACTTCCACGCGCGATATTCGTTTGTAGCGGTCCAGCAGCTCATAGACTCGCTCTTCGGAATCGGTGAACAGGAGCTGGTTCGCACAGACGTCTGCCAGGCCGGCCGAGTATTGCAATTCGTAGGCCAATTGGGTGGTCAGCTGGTTAATTGATTTTTCGTATTCGCTCTCCTCGATGCCGGCGGAAATGATCGTGTCCAATTCCGACTGAAGCTGTTCGGCCAGGCTGTCCGAGTCGGCAGTTTCGTCGTTGGAGAAGGCATAGGCAGAAACGAGCGACCCAAGCTCGCGTTTGTCCGCGAAGGCTCCGGCGTAGGACGCTGATTGTTTTTCGTAAACCAATGAGCGGTTCAGCCGTGAGCTTTTCCCGCTGCCGAGTATGTTCGTCAGTATGTCGGCGGCGTGGATTTCGTCGTCGAGGAACGAAGGCGCGTGGTACGAGAGAAAGACCGCGGGCATTGGCACGTCGTCGGGTTGTTCGCCGCGAGTGCCGGTGATTTTCCGAGTGGATTCCGGGCGAAGGAAAGTGTCCGGCACGATCGATCGAGAAAAGTATTTCTCGGCGAGTTCGATTGATTTCTCCGGGCTGACGTCGCCGGAGATCACCAAGAAGGAGTTCTGCGGAGTGTAGAAAGCGCGGCGGAAGTGGTTGATTTCGTCCAGCGTTATCGACGAGACGGCTTCGCGGCGGCCGTGTACCTCCCACGAATATGGATCGTCCTCGGCGAATGCGAGCGCGGCGGTGCGGTCTCGCCAGCGGGCATAGGGTTGGTTCTCGACGGTTTGCATAATCTCTTCGAGCACCACTTTCCGCTGGTTCTCGAGCGCCTCGCTCGTGATTTCCGAATTGTAGAGTCGGTCGGATTCCAGCCAAAGCGCCAATTCCAACTGATTGGACGGAAGGGACATTTGGTACGAGGTCAAATCGAAAGTAGTGTAGGCATTGTTAGTCCCGCCGGCTGTGGAGCAAATCCTGTCGAAATCGCCCTTCGCGACGGTGCGAGTGCCCTCGAACATCAGATGCTCGAGCAAATGGGCCACTCCGGCGAATCGCGGGGTTTCGTCCTTGGATCCGACCCGGAAGGCATAGTTTATCGAAACCACGCCGGACCGAGAGTTCGGAACCACAGCCACTCGCAGCCCGCTTTCCAATTTGAAAGTATGGATTCGGAATATATCTTTAAGATTCATGCTTTTCCAATTTACAATTATATCAAAACATCGGCAACAATCGGCCAGCCATACCATGGGCCTGTGGCCCGCCACATTGTACAATTAATATATAACGGCTGAAAGTAGCAATCATTTTGTATATCTCGATTGTTTTTCGTAATTTTATTCTTTTTGAATTTTTCATTTACATATAGAGGTTACGAAGTGATTAAAACAATACTCTTTTCGATAGTACTTATTGCAGCGGCAGCAGCGCTTGTAATCAACCTAAGGAGAGTGTTTTCTTACCTTAAAGTGGCAAAGCCGGACAACAGGACGGACAATATTGGCGCGCGCATAGCGCATACGTTCGACGTAGCTTTCGGGCAATCGAAGATATTGCGCGAGAACTTTGCCGGACTGCTCCACGTGGTAATATTCTGGGGATTCCTCGTATTGCTATTTTCTGCAAGCGAAGCTGTATTCCAGGGTTTCTATCCTGATTTCTCTTGGGAATTCCTCGGCACAGGCTTCACGCTCATCACCGCAGCAACCGATATATTTTGCGCAGGTATCGTGCTGGCGATAATTTTCTCCGTTTTGCGCCGCTTCGTCATCAAGGTGAAGCGACTTCAGGGAGACGCCAACGAAAAGAAAGATGCGCTTGTGGTGCTCGGCTTCATTTTTATGATCGTAACTTCGTTACTGTTCCAAAATGCAGCAATTTACAACCTGAACCCGCACGAAGCCCACGCATTCCGCCCGGTTTCGTCGATTCTCGGCGGCATGTTCACCATCAGCTCGGCCATGATGTGGCAGGAAATCCTTTGGTGGGTACATATTTGCGCCATTCTGATCTTTGCTAACTACCTTCCATTCTCGAAACATTTTCACGTTTATACATCGATTCCGAACGTATTTTTCTCGCCGATCGAACCGGTCAACAAACTCGCACCGATCGATTTCGAAGAGGAAGGCGTCGAGAAATTCGGCGTTGTCGATATCGACGACCTTTCGTGGAAAAGCCTTTTCGATGGTTTCACATGTACGCATTGCGGACGTTGTTCGGCTGCTTGCCCCGCCAATTCCACGGGCAAATTGCTCTCGCCGCGCGAGGTTATCGTCCAGATTCGCGAACGTACATTCGACTTCGCCCCGATTTTGCTGAAGAAAATGAACGCCCCGCAACCCGCCGAAGGCGAAGAAGCGGTGGAAGTGGCCCTTTCGGAACGCGAACAGGCCATCTGCGACAAGAAATTCGTCGGCGACTACGAATCCGTCGATGCCCTTTGGCAATGCACCACCTGCGGCGCTTGTATGCAGGAATGCCCCGTGATGAACGAACACGTCCCGGCAATCGTTGGGATGCGCCGCTCGCTCGTTATGATGGAATCGAATTTCCCGCCGCTCTTGCAATCAGCCTTCTCGAACCTCGAGACTAACGGCACTCCTTGGGCTTTCTCGCCCTCCGAACGCGCCGATTGGGCGCAAGGCACAGGCGTCAAAACGGCAGCCGAGAATCCTGATTTCGATGTGTTGTTCTGGGTTGGTTGCGCCGGTAGCTTCGACGACCGCGCAAAGAAAGTATCCGTGGCGTTCGCAACGTTGCTCCAGAAGGCCGAAGTGAACTTCGCAATCCTGGGAACAGAAGAGCAATGCAACGGCGATGTGGCCCGCCGCCTCGGTCAGGAATACCTTGCCGATATGCTTATCAAAGCAAATATCGAGACAATGAACCGCTACGGCGTGAAGAAAATCGTTACTTTCTGCCCGCACTGCTTCAACACGATGAAGAATGAATACCCGATGTTTGGCGGAAACTACGAAGTGGTTCACCACACACAATTCCTCAATGAATTGATTGCCTCGGGCAAATTGAAATTGAAATCGAACGGCCACGAATCGCACCTGTTCACGTATCACGATTCGTGCTACCTCGGCCGCTACAATAATTATTACGACGAACCTCGCAAATTGCTCGCATCGATCCCCGGCGCCTCGCTGGCCGAAACCGAACGCAATTGCGACAAGGCCTTCTGCTGCGGAGCCGGCGGCGGCCAGATGTTCCTCGAGGAAACCGATGGCGAGCGCATCAATATCGAGCGCACCAACGAGCTTTTGGCAACCGGCGCGGAGACAATTGCGCTGAACTGTCCCTTCTGTATGACGATGGTAACCGATGGCGTCAAGGCAAACGAAAAGACCGAAGAGGTCGATGTTCGCGACCTGGCAGAAATCCTGCTTGACTATGTCGAATAATATCAATGAGATATATGCAGCATATTCTGTTTAAAAAATAGTGTTGCAAATTAAGTTTTTCATTGATAAATTTGTTGCTTGTGCTTTACCATTTTTGAAATGGAATTTGGTTAATTGATTGATTTCAATTGACGCTTGGATTGAAAATGATATATTTATAAACTTAATGGAGTGATTTTACTGATGGGTACTTTTGAACGTTTACGCAAGACTTCACCCTACTTACTTGCAGCATTTGCTATTATTTTTGTTGGATTCATGGTCCTTTCCGATGCTAACATCTCCGATGTGCTCAAGAAAAGAGGCCGTATGGATCCGAATACAGCAGTGCTGGCAACGATCAATGGCGAAGATATTCTCTACAAAGATTTTCAGGAGCGCGTCCAAAAACGCATGGAAATGGAACGCCAGCAAAACAATGGCGCACAGATCGAGGAATCATATATTCGCCAAGAGATCTGGGAACAAATGGTAAACGAAGTACTTCTGAGGCAGGAAGCCAAAAAAGCCGGTATCGTGGTTACTAACGAAGAAATTCTTGACATTATGATCGACAATCCGCCTGCTATGCTCAGACAGTACTTTACGGATTCCAACAAAGTGTTCCAAAAAGAACAATACCTGAAGCTGATCACAGACCCGGACGTCATCTACACGATGCTTCCCCAAAACATGTCCAAGCAAGAAAAAGACCAACAGGTCAAACAATGGAAAGACCAGCTGATCGCAATCGAAAAAGAAATTCGTGCTAACAAATTGTACGTCAATTTCGTCGCTGTCGTCAATACAGCCGGCTCGATTATGTCTTCGGAATACGCTCGCAATATTTATACTACCGACAAACAAAATGCTGGCGTACAATACGCCTTCTTCGACGCCCGCGCAATTAGCGACAGCGCTGTATCGGTTAGCGATAGCGAAATCAAAGAATATTACGACAAATACAAACAATACTACAAACAAAAACCCATGCGCAAACTTCGCTATGCTGTGTTCCCACTCGTCCCATCGGCCAAGGATACCGCAAACGCCCAGAAATACTTGGATAAATTCCAGTCCGAAATGGCAAAGGCAGGCGAAGACAAAGTGCAACGCGACACAGTGTTCACTCGTTTCTACAAGGAAACCGAATACGAAAAGGAAAGATACGACACAGTCGCTATCTCCAAAATCGACCCAGCCAAAGCTCCTTACATGCTTAGCGCAGGAATCAAAGACATCGTCGGCCCGATTGCTTCGGCAAAAGGCATCGCTTTCGTCCGTGTGGACGGCCGCGACACCAAGAGGATCGATAGCGCCAAAGCAAGCCACATCCTTATCCGCTTCGGAGCAAACAAAGACAGCGCCAAAGCACTCGCCGAAGACATCTTGAGAAAAGCAAAATCCGGTACAGACTTCGCTGATTTGGCCCGCCAATACTCCGAAGACCCCGGCTCGAAAGACAAAGGCGGCGACCTCGGATACTTCACCAAAGGCTCGATGGTCAAACAATTCGAAGAAGCAGTCTTCGACGCATCGTCCGGCTCGATTGTCGGCCCGGTCGAAACACAATTCGGATACCACATCATCAACGTTGTCGAAAAGAAAGCATCCGACGTCGATCGTATTTCATACACAGAAATCCTGATCGCCCCGAAATTCCCGACCACAACGAAGAGCGAAATCAAACGCGAAGCCAATACGCTTAGCCGCTCGCTGAACGATGGCCAGAAAATGGAAGACGTACTGACGAAACTCAATCCCAATATCCGTATGGATTCAGTTGCATACGAAAGAAACAAACCCGTTGCACGTTTGAATTCGCCATACATCTCTTCGATCTGTAACCACAACAAGGCCGGATTCGCAACAGAACCTGTCGAAATCAAACGCATCGGTATCGTAGTCGCCCAAGTATCGGAAGTCCGCGAAGCCGGCACAATCCCGATGGAAGACATGAAACCGACAATCACACGCAAATTGATGAACCGCAAAAAACTTGACCTGCTGAAAACCAAAGCAGAAGCGTTCTATTCGCAAGTCCAATCGATGACTGACCTGAACCAGGCCGCATCGATCGACCCGACAGTTCAAATTAAAGTTGATTCATCGATCAAAAACAATGGCTATATTCCTTCGGTCGGCACTGATAACGTGTTCACACAGAAAGTTATGATGCTGCCCATCGGCAAGATTTCCGAACCGATTCGCGGCGAAATGGGCTACTATATCGCCCAAGTGCTCAACCGCAACGAAGTCAGCGAAGAACAAATGAAAGCTGACCTGCCGAAGATGATGGCAAATGCTTTCCGCGTGGAAGGAGACAAACTCAATCCCCAATGGGCAAACGAACAATATCCTTGGTACCAGAAAATGTCAGCTTCGCCTTGGTTCCAGACGCTGAGAGAAAACGCCAAAATCGAGGATAATCGCTACGAATACTTCAAAGACGAAAGCAACTAATCGCTTTGCAACAATTGCAAATTGAACGTTGTAATAGAAGGGGCCTTGGACAAAGGCCCTTTCTGTTTTTGGCCTGGCGATACAGATTTCAACAGATGACTACCGAAGAAAAGAGTCAATTTCGAATGAATATCCAGAGTCAGCAGATCAGTATTAGTTATCAAGCAAGATAGCCTCTTTTTGGATTCACAAATCTATCGATATAGAGCCTTGAGTGTTAGCCCACACCTGAAGCGATTGATACAATAAATACCCCCAATTAATAGCAGCTAAATAGAAACAATTGCAGACTACCTACAATTATTTTGCCTTTTTATAGTCATTACAATTGAAGTTTGTGAATCTAAAGACCGTACGATAATGGGCAACATAACCGAAAAGAAAGAAAGAATTTGCATTTACGACCCCGGAGCAGGGCCAATCACAGTTACGCTCAAGGTTACAGACTTCATCACAGCAGGCGCTGATTTCAAGCTGATATACCCGACAATGAATAAAGTGCTCGAAGAGTTCAAACTAAGCCTGAATGAATCCCACATCGCACGCCACCAACTGCATTTCGACATTGCAGACCTTCACAAGCTGAAAATTGTGTGGCAAATTCTTTATTGCTCGATTAACCCCAGGGAAACTAAGGGCAAAATCAAAGTTGAATTCACTCAAATGAACAAACCGTGCCGCCTCACTATCCCGTCCGAATGGGAGATTAATGACATTCCACCTCTCCAGATCAACCGCCCAGACTCGCTTTCTGCATCGCTGACATTCATGAAAAAGGAAATCGTCCCACTGACTAATAGATAAGTGCCGACTGCCGATTAATTTGTATGTAATTTTAGTTAATCATGGGGCTGTCTCAAAACTGTCATTCTGAACGTAGTGAAGAATCCATGCCATTCATAAGTCATTGCTGAATATGGATGTTTCACTTCGTTCAACATGACCAATAAACAGTTTTTTTAACTTTTGAGACATCCCCATGATTCGCCATGCAGACAATCATCACATCATCACATCCCCTGACTTGACTAATCGCTGCAATCCTAAATTTTTCAAAAAAGTTTGAAACTTTTTTCTCGTTCCCCGACTCTTAATATTGCAAACAATACAATTACATATCCTTACGACGCGAGGAAAGAAGTGTTTCATGCGAACTCTTTATCCGTGGGTTGGCGGATTAGTTACTTCTTGAACAGCCACGAGACAGCCACTTTGTTCGTGATCAAATGCACAAAAGAATACCAACATATCACAATTGAAATCGATAAAACTCAAGTGAATACCAAGGTTAGCTGAAGCTAATTCTGATATAGGCAGTTTCCCCAAACCAATCAAGGAGTATTTATGAAAAAATTCAGTATTCTGTTTTGCTTAATGGCATTATTCATGTCCATGATCCCCGCATTCGCAGGCGAGGAAATCTGGGAATCGCAAGGCCCGACTAATGGTAACGGTCTCGGTTTCCTCTATTATTCATCAAACGGATGGCTTTATGGTGGCGGACAAGGAATCTTTTCATATTCCACAGACGAGGGCGCATCGTGGGTACAGGTTTCCAGCGAGAGTTCAACAAATATCCAGATGGCGATGGACGTAACCGAATACGGTGGAAAGTTATACGTTGCTTGCGGCAGCGGTATCTATTCGTCAACGGACGGCAAATCAGGTTGGACTAGCGAATTTTCGCAAGACCAGGCTTATGGCATCGATTTCGATTCAGAAGGTAACGCCTATGCCCTAACCCCATTCTATGTTCTTTTTAGAGCAGCAAATTCTTCGACTTGGAAGGATATTACACCTTCCGACGTTGAGGAGCACCCCATATTTGGTATTCTGCTCGACGGAGAAAGAGCCTTCCTTAAAACCGGATCCGACTCATATATTAGCACGGACAAAGGCAAACATTGGTCAAAGCTTTTCAATGAAACCCAAAGATACCCTTTCTATACAATCGAAAAGGCTGGCAATAAATACCTTGGATTCATTATGTTCACATCGAGCAACCCGGGGCTTTACGAATCCGAAGACGGTTACAATTGGAGGATGATCTCGACAGACTCCAACGGAGAGTACCTACTGAGGGTGAGTTATGACAAATACACGAACCGGCTTTTCGGCTTCTTCAGCTCAGGCAAAGAGGGTACTATTAAGACAAGTACGGACTTGGGGCGGACTTGGGTCGAAGCACGCGATGGATTGGGCGAGGAGTGCCAACGTATCTATTGCTTCGCGTTCAATCCAAACGGGATCGTTTATACCCTTGGTTACGACGGGAATTTATACAAAAGGCAATACACTCTAAACTCTGTGGAAATCGATCCGATGGGCGCTGATGATGCGTTGAAAGTATCGCAAGAAAGCGGCAAAATCTCTGTCGAGCCAGCCAGAACAGGTATTGGGTTGAAAGGTGTTCAAATGTTCAACAGTGTCGGAGATAAAATTTCCGATGCGAACCGAAACCATCAGGGCACGGAAATCTTTACTATCGATACCGACGGCCTGCCCTCTGGCGTGTATTTCCTAAGGTCGAATACATCGCAAGGCACTGTTACGTCGAAACTCTGCATCTACCGATAATATTGATTTGGAATTGACTACAAACGCAATCAAGGCCCATTGACAATTCAACGGGCCTTGATTTTTTAATTCATTAGCAATTTACGCTTTGGCGTAGCTTGCCACTTCGATCACAGAATCGAGGAATTTCGTTGCTTCTTCGTCGGTCGTGAAATACGAAGGGCTGACGCGAACCGTGCCCCATGGATGCACGCCCATTGGCTCCAATATGAGCGGGGCGCAATGCAATCCGGTGCGGACGGAAATGTCGTACGAACTCTCGAGGAAATAGCCAACCTCTTCGGGGACCATATTTTTGATGTTAAAGCAGAAATTGCACAGGCTGTTGTTGGCTTCGTGAGTGTGAATGATGAACTTGGGATGTTTCGACAGCTCGCTAATGAAACGTTTGACGATGCTGCGTTTGCGGTCGTGGATTTTGTCCATACCGGTTTTCGTAACGAAGTCCACGCCTGCTTTGAGCGAAACGATACCGGGCATGTTCGGCGTGCCGGCTTCGTAGCGCAGCGGCAGGTTGTCCGGTTGGTAGAGCACTTCGCTGAGGACGCCTGTACCGCCTGTTTTGAGGGCTTTCAGGTTCAGTCCTTCCTTGACGCAGAGGCCGCCAATGCCGGGCAGCCCATAGAGCGATTTATGGCCGGTGAACGCGAGGGCATCGATGTCCCAACCCTCGAAATCGATCGGCAAGGTGCCGGCGGATTGCGAAGCATCGACCACGAAAAGGAGGCCGTGCTTATGGGCGATTTCAGATATCTTCTGAATGTCGATGATGCTGCCGGTAACGTTTGATGAATGATTCAGTATAATTGCTTTTGTGTTCGGTTTTATAGCTTTCTCGATATCTTCCGGGGCCACGTAGCCGTTGGCATCGCAGCCGACGAATGTCAGTTCGATTTCTCCTTCGCGCTCCAAAGTTTTCAGAGGGCGAATAACGGAGTTGTGTTCGATTAGGGTGGTAACGACGTGCCCGCCTCTGATATCGATTCCCTTGATTGCGAGGTTGAGTGCTTCGGTGCTTCCCGAAGTGAAAATCACTCTAAACGGATCGGATATGTTGAATAGTCGTGCCAGCGCGGCGCGACAAGCATAGTCCGCATCTTCGAGTTCGCGGTCGAAACCGGCTCGAGACCCGTGACAGGGGAATGAATTCAGGTGGTCCGTTACCGCCTCAATTACTTCCTTTGGTTTGGGGAAAGTGGTTGCGGCGTTGTTCAAATAGATCATGTAAGTACCTGAAATTTATTATACAATTGGCTGTATCTACTTTAATTATCAGCCAAAAAAAAATATTGCAACAGTTTCGTGTGCGAAGCCATGCAATTCTATACAAATATAACTATTATCCGCCGGATAAGGAAATACAATTAGTTGTGAATTTTTAACAATAGTAAGGATATTGCACGAAGAGGTTCTTATCTTAAGGAAAACAATAACAAATTCAACTCTGCTTTCGCCAAAGCACTGCTTTCAAAATTATTCGGCTGTCCCACCGACAATACAACAAACGGGGCCGATAACGTTTTGTGTGGGTTTAGCCATTAGACAGAATGGTCTTGGACCTTCGTACGGGTTCAATATTTTGAACCCCTACTCTCTGGCCGACGTCAAGCCGCCCCGAGCTATCGGGCAGCGCCGATCTTCGCGAAGCCTTTCGAACCATTCGCGGTCTGAACCACGTAGAAACCTGCCGGAAGCCCGCTTACACGAATTCTGGCCCTGTCGGCATCAATCAATTCGCTCGAAAGCCCTGACACTCGTTCGCCAAGGGAGTTGAAAACCTGTATTTTATCGATCGCGAGCGAGTTCAGACCGGAAATCTCGATGAATTCGATAGCCGGATTCGGATACACTGCGAACTTGGTTATAGGCAGCTCATTTGTATTGGTTGGTATAGAATCGTACCAAGCCACTGCAAAGGCCATGTATTGGATTTCCTTCGTTGCGCCGCCACCCAGGTCCACATCCCTGCTCCCGAGGTATATATAGTCAGCAATGCTGATCGGATAAGAAAATTTGACCCGGCCTTCGTACCTCGTGAAACCGCTAAGCCAATCATAGCTCAGAATGCTAAAATCAGACCTAATAAATGTGCCGTCCGAACATATCCCAACGGGGCTATTGCCCGGGCCGGCAAAGTTATCCAGGAGCGCGTTAAAAACTTCGCCCTCGCCGTTCAACGCTTCAAGAGAGTCGATCAATTTGTCAATTCGATCCGTTAAAACCAGCGGAGCTTCGGCCGCCATATTGTTTCGTAGGTATAGCAGCGCATCGTAGAGGCTAAGGCACCCGGCCGAGCACAATCGGTCAATCATGCGGTCTTCGCCCTCGTTCGTCAGGACAAATGCAACAGCGTCGGTCTTGAAAACTTGGGCGATTCCGAGCGAATGACAAGACAGCACTGCCACAAGCAAGCCAATTAAGTACTTTTTCATTTTACTTTGCAAATAATGAACAAAAGCTCGCTAAAAAGAATCAACAGATTATCGCGAGCAGCTTATTTGACAACAGTGAAAGTGCCAACCGCCCCGCAACACCGGAAGCAATACAGCCCGGATGGCAGGTTGGAGACGTCGATCCGAAATGAATTTGCATTGTTTCCAGCTTGGATTGCTATCGGAAGTTCCATCCCCATTGTATCGAAGAATTGCACTGTTTGCAAGCATTCTACAGGATTGGATGTACGAAATTCGAGATAATCCATTGCCGGATTCGGCCAAATCGTGAGTTTTTTGTTGGTTGATTCTTCATCAGTTTCTGCGCTCGTTTTTTCCCAGCACTCCGATATCGGAGACGCGGAAGCTGCCGCCCCGGAATGCGCCAGTCCGTACATATCCTCGATTGTCCGCAACAGGCTGAAGAGATTATATGGCTCGTTATATGTGCCACCATTAACTTTCTCGCCAACAAACAATGTCGCTATCTGATTTGCGCAGCAATAATCGTCTTCGTCGAAAGTTATAATTAGCAACCCATTGTTACTCGCGGCCCATTGCGCATAGGCTCCCAATTTTTCGCGCACCCATTTGTCTCCGCGTGTGATTCTTTCCGGATCGGCCCCGTCGTGCATATCATTTGCTACGTTGGGAACAACGAAGCTCACAGTCGGCAGCGTGGAGAAATCCTTTGGGAATGCAGAAAAAGGTTTGTTGCATTCCGGCGGCACCTGGTTTTTGCCATTGCCCTGCCAATACGATGCGGGGTTGTGGCGGCGGGCATAATCGCCGGACGTGAAAACGAGCGATCCTGTCGCGGGCAGGTCCTCGGAGTAGGTTGCAAATGATTCGCCTGCTGCAATTAATGCGCTTGCAAGGTTATCAGTTGCAAATGGTATTCCCTGCGGCAATTGATCATCTGTAACACCTTGGTTCCCACCGGAGAACAGATCCAAATAGTTCGGCTGGCTGGGGTGCTCGATAGCGTAAAAATTGCTTAGAAGTGCAGTATTATTTCCGCCTACGAGCGAATTGATAAATGGTGCTGCGCTCGGCCCAATTATCTCGCTATAACCATGATTCTCGAGAATGACGACAACAACGTTTGCCGGCTTCGGAATGCTGGCTTCGGCAAATATTGTGTTAATTGATAGAATCCATAATAGCATTAGTAGTTTTTTCACAATAGAATACTAACGATTTATAGTACAAATACTCACTGTTTTTTTCTTGGCTCAATAACGTTTCAAATGGGTACTGTAACAGTTGCCATTTTGAGCGAGAAATTAAAATAAAAGTAATATTTTACCGCGCGAGCGGTTGTTGTATTGTAGTAAATTATTTGAATTTTTGTACAAGATTTCGCGTAGCGAATGTTTTATATGATAGACTGATCATGTAGAGAATTATATAACAACCGCTATGCGGTATGACTTGCAAGGGAATATCAACTGCTACAATATAACAACCACTACGCGGTATCAATTCGCCATAGAACCATTTTCAATAGCCGCCAATAGCAAAAGCGATTTGGGGGATTTGTCGATGTTTCAATAACTTACAAGCAAGCGAACAACGGGGCTTGCCCCATTGCATACGAAATAGCACTATCTTCAACTATTATTCCGCCTCGGGCACTTCGCTGCCGGTGTTGAAATTGTTCAGTATCTGCAAATAATCGAGTGCATTTATCATCCCGTTCGCGTCGGTGTCTCCAGAGCGGAGCAGCCAACGTGTCCCCGATTGGATTGTGCCGTTATTCATTGCTTTCGCGGCCGCATCCGAGAAATCATAGCTCACCGTGGGAGTTGTTGCGGAGAACGTTACTCGGGCCGAAGACACTACCGAAAGGTGGCCGCCGTGGCGGTAAACAATCCAATACTGCCCGGGAGCAATGTTGGAGAAAGCGCAAGACGTCAGGCCTGTTGTGTCGCAAATACCAGATTTCCGGGCAACGAGCGCCGAAGTATAGAAATCCGTACCGGAACGCAATTCAACGATTCCTGCGGTCGGTTTCTGGCGCGTACCGTTCCAATATCCCTGAAGAAGCGCTTTGACGTTCACCGTGGCGGTGAATTCATTTATCGGATATGTTTGGTAGAAAAGTTCGTCCACGTACATATCGTTTCCATACTGACTGTCTGCGAGCAACATCAGGTAATTCGTCGAACTATTGAACGAAGCCGGTAGGTTTATCAAATTGAAATACCATCCTTCGCCGCTGACTGCCGGGTCGGACGAAGCCACGCGATTGATCGTATCGATGGCTGTCGCGTTCGTAAGCGAAGGAGTTGTATTGGCATATACAATGATTTTGTCCAAAGTAGTATTGTAGCCGTTATCGCGATACATCCAGAATCCGACGTAGGCGGGTTGGCCGGCCGGGCGCTGCGCCAGAGTAAATGCCGGCGAGGTTAGGAGTGCTGATTCAGTTGCTTGGTAGGTCCAGCTCTTGTATGCGATCATTCCCTCGCCATGCTTCGGATCGACGTCTGGATGTGTCCCAACTGTTTCGCGGGACCAGAGCGCGCTTGCATTTGAGCCAGATGCTTTCGTGTTAGTCCAACCTGTTGGCGGGAATGTAGTGCTGTCGAAAGTAACTCTGACGGTATTGGGTGGCAAAATAACCAGATCCGTACCGTTATCGGCAGCGGTTATCGAGGGATTCGATGCCTTCACGCGGATTCGGTATCCTGTCGATGGCAAAAGGTTGGCCGGAATAGTGGCCGAGATGGTGCCCGTAGTCGTGGCCGAAACGGTTCCGATGCTTGTTGGATTGTCGAACATGCCATTGCCATCGGAAAGTTGGGCCGTGAAGACATTGCCCGCATTGAAAGGCGTCGCGCCGACTGTGTAGCCCACGCTTATCGCGGCACCAGTCGAGAATACCGAGTCGGCCAAGGCATTCGTAGTAACAGTAACGCCGGGCAATTCGACCTCCCACAGCCCACGGCCAAACGTTGCGGCGCGCAGTTTCGAGCTTGAGTATTGTATTTCTAACTCATCGATGACCACGTTGGGCAGGTTAGTATTGAAGTCCACCCAGTCGGTGGCGGAGGAATCGCGGTAGTAAACGCCAATATCGGTACCCACATAGAGCCGGCCGAGGAAATTATTCTGGAAAACAATGGTATTGGCAGGCACGTTGGGCAGCGTGCCGGAAATATTAGTCCACGATGAGCCGCCATTGGTGGATTGATACACCTTTTGCCCGGCAGTGAATCCCGACACAGTAGCCCAGATTTTGTTCGGGTTGCTCTGGTGAATGGCCATATACGTGATGCTGTTGCTCGACGGCGAAGTGAGGTTTGTCCAGGTGGAGCCACCATCGGTAGTGCGGCGCAGAGTGGAGCCTTTGCTCATATAGATATAATCTGCGTTCGAAGGGGCAATTTGGAGCATATCCACGTTCGACGAAGAATCAGAAAAAGTGGAAATCCTCGTCCACGAATCGCCACGATTTGTGGATTTCCATACTTGTTTCAGGCCAACAAAAATCGTGGCCGGAACGGTTGGATGGATGACGAATGGAGTAACCCAAGCGCCCTCTTGGGGCATCGTAAGCGACGAGAAATTGTTGCCGCCATCCATCGAGCGCGCCATTTCGCCGCCCGGATAGGTGCCATACATAATGCTTGCGTTGGAATAATCGACCATGCACTCCATACCGTCGCCGCCCATGACATCTTCCCAACCGGCAGTATTGCCCCAGCGTTTGGTTCCGTTGTCCTGAGCGCCCGCGATAGTTACGTTTGGATTCGTCTGCGACACTCCAAGCCTATAGAATTGTGTCGTGATCATACCACTTCCTATCCAATTCCACGCAGTGCCGAGATTCGTCGTTTTATAGACGCCACCATCGTTCCCGACGTATAGGCGGGAAGTGTTCGGAACGAAATAGAGGTCGTGGTGGTCGGCGTGCATATTGCCCGTCCAATTGCTGGCTGGGGCCCAATTGGTTCCGCCGTCGGTTGTTTTCCAGACGTTCACTCCGCCGATGAAAACACAATTGGAATCCAGTGGCGAGGCAGCTACGCACAGGTCGTACCAGCCCTGGCCGCCAGTATCGTCACCGGTTTGCGACCAGCCCAACATATTGGGAGTGTTCACTTTCAGTGTCCAATTCACGCCGCTGTTCGAGGATTTATAGAAACCAAGGAAGCCAGAATTGGCTGAATTGGCATACAAAGCATAGACGATAGAAGGATTGTGGGGCGTAACGCCAATTGCAATTCGCTGTACGGACGAAGTGGCCAGCCCGGTGGTGATGAGCGACCAAGTAGTGCCGCCATCCGTGGAACGGTAGAATCCAGTATTTGCGCCATACATCACGGACGGGTCGCCTGGTTTGAATTCCATATCGCTAAAATCGTTCGTCGAGATTTGCACCCAGGTGGATCCGGCGTTCGTTGTTTTGTAAACGCCATTGCTCGTGGCGGCGTAGAGAATGCTGTAGTCCGTTGGGTGCATCAGCAGCCGAGAGATCACTCTTGCGTCGGTACGGCTCCAATTGAGTCCGGTTTGGTTCCACGTCAGTCCGCCGTCGGTAGTTTTCATCACGCCGATGCTTCGCGTGTCCCAATGGTCTGCGTCGCCGGTTGCCACATAGACGATATTGCCGTTGGTGGGGTGCACTGCGATGTCTGATACGCCGATCGATCCCCATTCATCGGTATTGGTAGACCAGTTCGTGCCTCCGTTTGTCGATTTCCACACACCGCCGGAAGCGGCTCCTGCCCAGAGTATCTGCGAATTGGTCAGATCCTCGCGTACGGCATTGACGCGCCCCAAGCCGTTGTATCCGCCAACGCTGGAGTTGGGGCCTAATTGAGACCATTCGCCAATGATGCGAATCTGTTCGAATTTGCCGCGGTGCCTGTCTTCGTATCTTTTGCGTTCGTGCAGCATATAATCCGCCCGGGGAAAATCGCCTGTCGGAGCCACTCTTTGCTCCCAGAACCATTCCCAACGTTTGAACGCTTTCCAACCCTTGCCTTTTTGTTTGATGTTTTTATCGGCATAGTAATCAAGGAATTGCGAGCGTATCTCGTAGAAATTCGATTTGTCCTTTTCGCGTTTAAGTTCAGTTCCGGCTTTGGTTTGCACCGAACAAACGACAAAAGCCATTGCAAAAACAAGAGAGAATATTGTGTAGATTCTTGGTTTCATAGCTGCCCCAACCCATCAATAATAATCCAAAATTCCCTGCAAGCGGTGCAGAGATAAGACTAATAAGATACAATATATTATTGAAATGCGCAAAAGAAATATTCAGAAATTTGTTTTCGGGAAAGAGGAGCTACCCGCCCGCACGAGGGAATGACAAGTTAACTGTCTGAACTATGATTCGTGAGATTGGAATGATTACAATGAATTCAAATTCTTCTGTAGGATAGGGTTCGGAACCCGCCCGAGGATGTGCTGATGTGATGATTACCTGATGTGATAATTGTCTGAACTGTGATTAATCTGATTCGTCTGATTATTGTGAAATACAATGTAAAACCAACCCCGAAGGTGTTGAATATGAATAACCACGTCTCGCGAGGCGGGGAAACGGGAGACAAGGATGGTATATATTCAGAGACTTGCCACACCGCCCGAGGTGTGGCACATCTTTTTTTTTATCGACGGATTATATCACTTATTCCAGAGTTCGAGCTTTCAATGCCACACACAAAAAATAGCGAATAGCCGAGTTTTATTTTTTCTCAGGCACTTCGATCATCAGGCGGACTGTGCGGTTGTAGAACCGGCCCTCGGGCGTCTCGTTGCCATAGAGCGGGCGCGATTCGCCGAAACCGACGGCGCGAACGGATTTGGCCTTTATCATATGAGCCACCTTTTCGGCGCGGGCGCGCGACAGCTCTTCGTTGTACGATTCGTCTCCTGCGTTGTCCGTGAACCCTTCGGCGGTAACGTTTGCGTCGGGGTCGATTGTTTTCGACACTTCGCGAATCATCTCGCGATTGGCGCGGCTCGGCTCCGATTTGTCGAAATCGAACAGAATCAAACTAATTTCCTCGAATCGGCGTTCCTGCGCTTCAGAATTTGATTTGTGGTCGAGTTTGATCTCGCGTATGGGGAATCGCCCCGCGGCAACGGTATCGTTCCCTTCGAGCATAAAAATATCTATCGTCCCTCTCGCGTCAGGATTCTCGGCAATGAACCGCTTGAAATCCCAAGCAAAGCCATCGCTGCTCGAGATTGAATCCGACGAGAAAATTTCTTTCCCCTGATTTAGAATCCTGATGGAATTGTAGGACTTCTTGCCTGTCGTTTTGGCAATAATCGTATCGAAATCCGGGAAGATGGCCGTGTCCTTCGTTACGATTGGCGAGAGCACATCCGGGCGGTTCGACGAGATCTCGACGCGGCGATTCTCGGCCTTGCCTTCGTCAGAGAAAGTATTCGATGGGATCTCGGGCAGGTTCCTGGCCGATTTGTGTATCCTCTCGGCAGCAACTCCCCTCGCGGCCAAGAAGTCCGCAACGGCCGAAGCGCGGGCGCGCGAAAGGGCTATATTGCCGAGTTCGCCACCTTCGTCTGAATTGCAACCCGTAACGTACAATTCTGCCGCGGAATCCGATTTCATTCTTTCTGCTATGGTAATCAAGATGTTATGATAATCGTCCAAACCGCTCTCGGCAACAGGCTTAGGTTTGCTGTACCTGTCGGGTATGCGCGAACTGTTCTCGTCGAAAAAGATATAGCCCAAGATCGGCGTAACTCGCTTGTGGCGGTAGTTTTCGACAACTAACTCGCCAATTCCGTTCGGAGTTCCATTTTTGACACCAATCAGCTCCACCCTATCCAAAACCTTCGGCGCCGGGACTTCTTTTTTGGGTAAGACGGGAACGACAGCTGCCACGGGATCTGTATCGGGAACTGTATATCCCAGCGGCGGCTCCTCCCAAACCGTCGGCAAATGCAACACAACGGCCACACGCAATGAATTGACATCCATCGTGGTCCGCTTCTCCGGCTTGAAATATCCGAATGAGCCCATAGCCTCGAACCCCATCCGCATTCCTCTGTAGAAATTTACAGGAAAGATGAATTCCGCGCCCAGCACAAACGACGCATTCACCCCAGATGGTTCCTCTGCGTCGGCGATGGTGCGGGTTTTCTTCCGGCCAACGAACCGAGCGTCTTCAGGCGAAACTATTTTCTGAGTCAGGTAATCCTTGGTGTATCCGAGGGCAAACCCAAGATCGAACCCACCGATCAAAGCCAGTTCCTTAAGAGCGTATAATTTCAAATACGGCTCGAGGCCGATCGTGGCAATGTCGAACTTGATTCTGTTGTCAATTGTAACATCGGCGGTTCCATTCTCGAGCGCTTCGGCAGAGTTGAATTGCTTCGAATAATCGACCGAGGCCAAACTATAGTTAAGCCTGCTCCCGATGGAAACAGATCGGGAGAGTTTATATTCATAGAAGGCTCCACCGAAAATCACGCCGCCCGAACCGGTGGCGAATCGCGGCACGTCCTGCGAATACAGTCCCGACTGGCGCAAATCGCATGAATAATGGTTGTAGCCGCCGCCGAATAGTATTCCATAGTTCGTGGGCAGCCCCTGCGCGAAACAAACAGTCAAACTGAAAAGAAAAATAAAAGCGTATATAAAAGTATTATTCTTTCTCATAAGCAAGTCCGTAGCTTTATTCGATCAGCAATCAATTTATTTAGTCATACTACGATTCGAAATCGTAGTATGACTTTTTATTCGTACCAATACTAACAGTGGGGCTTGCCCCAATGCCTTGACCCATTGCATGG
The DNA here is from genome assembly GCA_964610885.1 of uncultured Hyphomicrobiales bacterium. Taxonomy (GTDB): domain Bacteria; phylum Bacteroidota; class Ignavibacteria; order Kapaibacteriales; family UBA2268; genus CAZSWR01. The sequence continues at coordinate 21,594 of CAZSWR010000024.1, forward strand.
TTTGCAACATTCCTTTTGAGAGGCTTACTCGCTCTTCATCATCTTGTCGAAGTATTCCGTCGAGGCGCCCTTTTCGTCCACTCCGAAAAATTTCATCAGATAGACTCCCTTCGGCATGTCGGGCATCAGCCAATGAATTTCGTGCATTCCGGTCGAAGTGGCGCATTTATCCATTTTGAACACTTCTTCGCCTTCCATCGAATAAACAATCAATCCGACCGAACGCATTTCGCGCGGCAGCGTGTATGATATGTCCGCTTGGTAGCTCGCCGGGTTCGGATTCGTCGTTACCTTCACGATCCAATTCGGCCCGATGAACGGCAGAGACAGAACAGCCGTATTGTTGTTTCGGCAGAACTCGTTGATCCGCCCGTCTCCATTGATGCGGGCAAAGAAATCCAGATAGACAATCGAATCCGGGACAGTCCAATCGAAGCCGTAATCCACCGTTTCCGTTGGGTTGATTGATTTGGCATACCCGGCGTGGAGCAAGACAGTGTCTCTCCGGTTTATAACTCCATAGAAGCAAACGAGGACGGAATCGATCCCAGTCGCTGCGTTGCGGATTTTCGCCGTCAGACGCGCGGTTTGCCCATTGTCCAAACTCTTGGCGCTGCATGCTAATTTTTCCAATCGCAAATCGTTCGAGAGTAGGTCCACTTGCTTCGGGTTGTGTATCATGTACGTCGCTGTGGCGCCGGGCGTTACCAATGATTTGCCTCGGAAGTCAAGCTCAGTCGAATTGACGATAAGATTCGTATCGTAGATGCAATTGCATGCGCTTTGCGTTTCGGTGAAATCGATATAGAACGAGAATCGGTCGCCAGGAACGGACATCGGCATTGGAACGGAAATCACTCCGTTGCCGGCCACGGCGCCCGTGGGAAGGCTCTCGGGGATTGGCGCGAAATACGGCCCAAGGTTGGCGCGCAGGTAGATGCTGTCCGCCATATCTGCGCCGGAGTTAGCCACCTCGAACATCATTGTGATGCGTTTCGGCGAGTTCGGATTCCAAATGGCTATCGAGTCGCCGGAAACCCTCTGCCCGTCGATTGCCCACACTCGGCGGTAATCCGTCAGCCGAGGCCCGGCCGTCGATGCGGTCGTCTTCGGGCTGGTCGAGTAGTTATTACCAAAGTCGGGTTCGTTGTATGTGATTTTTTGCGATGTAGTAATATCAATATCCTCCGGCAGGCCAAAGCTGGAAACCAATGCTTTTTCGTAAACCAAAAGTGTCGAGCAATCCTTGGTGGGGAACTTGCTTATTGATGCTAAATCGATTGTTTCCGTGTGCGACGAATCCACATAGACAGCAGGGAACGTGAGGGCCAGAGTATCGAACGAGGTATAGGGCAGGTCTAGCTTCGTGCCTCGTGCATTCTGAAGCCCGACGACGTTTTGTTTGAATTTTGTCTCAATTTTCCCAAGGTTGGCTTCGCCGATCACTAACTTCTGGTATTCGGTGGGCACGAGCGATGAGTTTTTGCTCGTTATACTAAACATTGCATCTGGGATTTTTGCGCTGACGCTACCCGCGATATTGCCGCTATAGTGGCGCATCTCTCCCGAAATGCTGAAGGGAATCGAATAGACACCATTCGCGAGGTTCGTATCGATTTCGATGAGGAAAATGAAATAAGCCTTCCGAGCGTCCTGAATCAGCGGCAGTTTGGAGCCCATCTTGACGAGCACTTCGCCCTCGGGCTGGTTGAAACGCCATCCTGCGCGGAATGTGCCGATGTCGTCGCCACCGGTGATCACTCTGCCTGTCGCCGGATCCACCTGCGCTGGCACCAATGGGCGCGGGTAGCAAGCATAAGCCATTTCGACGTGCGTGGAGCCAAGCGAAGCTGGAATCTCCGGCCTTACCGAAGTATTAGTCCAATTGAAATCTGTACCGTTTTGCACTTCGATTCGCACTTCGGCAAATGCCCCGCGAACCGTCTTCGGATAGCCCACGAGGTCGGGATTAGTCCCGTCGGCGAATGGGACAAGCGTAATCGTGTTCACTTCGCGTTTCGGATCGATAATCGAGGGCATATTCACAGCCGGAAGAATCAGGCTGCACGGATCTTTCCCGCCTACGTATGTGGTGGCGGTAGCCGTCGGGCGGCCGAACGATGCCAGATACGGATCGAAATCTGCATTGAACAAGTGAGGCTCCGAAGCGTCGGTGATCGTGTGTTTTATATAAACTGTGTCTGTACCGTATTTGAGAAGGCTCGGAACGGCTTTCGAGGCTATTTGTATATCGGTGCCGCGTGCGAGACCGTTCAGGACGTGCGAGAAGATAACCCATGGCGAACCACCGAAAATCTCTTCGACCACAAGCCAACCGCCTTTGGAAATTTCAACAGAGCCTTCGCGGCCCGTGCCTTCGTAATTCGCACGAATTCGGACGTGCGTCTTGCCGAGTTTCTCCACTCGGTCGTCGCCGTAGGCATTGTCCGCACCGGCGTACCAACCAGAATCCACCATCCCATAGATATCGTCGCGGAAAGGCACGGCCGGATAGTCCCTGTATTGTTCGCCATTGCCAACCATGAACGCATCGTGGAGAAATCCGGTGGCCGAGCAGAAACGGTCGCCTCGGTCGTCCCGCCAATCGTCGATGCCGTCGTTGTTGTCGTCGTCCAAAGCGGGCGGAATCAGGATCTGAGGAATTAACACGCGGTACACGAATGGTTGCTCGACTATTTCGATATTGTTCTTCGTTTTCGGATTGTCTAACCAACGGGCGTACGGGGCGCCATCGATTTGCACAATGCGGTCAATATCGTATGTGCCATCGGCGTTTTTCGGAAGAGAAATCTTATATCCGCCCATTCCGCGGGGTATGTCGTAAACCATGTACCCGAACACGCCATCGCCCAGGCTCTCCACGCCCTCGGCGGCTTCGGACGGGTCGCGGAAGTCCACGTCGTGGCCGGCATTGCGAATCCAATAGTAAGAGTATTCCGTGGAGGCGTCCATATCGAATTGCAATTGAGCCTTGCCCTTTGCTGGCAGATAGTCCAAAGTGTCCACGCCTGCCGAATCGAGAATCGTGAAATTATTCGTCAGGTACTCGAATTGCATCGGGTTCGGCAGTGGTGCATAGTATGTGTATGTGGAACGAATAGGAGTGGTTTTGCTCTCGTTGAAAATAGTTTTATAATCAATCTTTGAATACAGCGATTTATTAGGTGTGAATTTGTTCATATCGATTTCTTCGCCGCCCAGCGAGAGCACTGCAATGTACTCATTGTTCGGGACGGGGACGGTGCCGTAGCAGACATCTGTCGGCAGCAAGCGGTAGCCCGTGGCGAGCGTATCGATAAATGTATATCCCTCATAATTATTAATTCTTTGGAAAATAAGTTGCGCCCAGACCACGTTCCCGCGAGCGTCGCGTTTCATCCAATGCGCCCAGCTGGTGTCGGTAAGGTCTGCACCGGCGACAGTCGGCGAGTTCGGATAGTACGCACCGGGCAGCGTAACGGACATCCTGCCATAGGCCTGGCCCACTCCGGCGGCCATTTTTACCAAGTCGGGCGGATCCACCCACAATTCGTACGAGCAATATGGATCGTAGAAAGCATAACCAGCCACCTTGTCGATTTGCCAAGTGATGCGCCAAACGCGGATTTTGTCGCCGGGAGTCTCGACGTCCACAATTCCGTCGCCATCCGTATCCATTGGGCGCAAGCCGTCGTGGTTAATGTCTTCGTAGTATGTGGTGTCGCCCGAGCGGAGGTGTTCCCATGGGTTCAGCCAATAGACTTCGTCGTCTTCGATGCGGTAGCCCTTCGGATAGATCGAGGCTGTGTCCAGCCAGGCGTCGGGCTTGCCGGAGGAATTCATATCGAATTCAATATTGGACTCCGAATCCGATCCGCGCATCACGTCGATAAATTTCCCGCCCGGCGTCTTCAGAATCGGGATATTCAGGTTGTGGTCCACGGCGTAGAACGGTACATCTTTCGGCACGTATTGCGTATAAACAGTGCTTTCGGCGGATGTCCGTTGTTTGTTTTCCATAATCATGAACACCTTGAACGGTTGGTAATACAGCCCAAGGAAATTCTTCCAATTCAAATCCGCGTCGGCCGCGATTTCCGCGCCAAACATCAACGAAGTGTAGCAATAATATTTGTTGTAGTAATTATAGCCTGAAGCGTCGGTGTACGTAACGTCGCTCCGAGTGGGATAGACGTTTGTCCCCGATGAGATGTATTTGTCCACTTGGTTCCGAATCGAATCGGTCAGGTCTGGAGTCCGCAGACGATAGACAATCACCGTTTCCGAATGCGCGGGCATCGAAATGCCATCGAACGTGATCGTGCTGCCCGAAGCCACAGGCGAAACGGGCGACGAAACCACATCGACAAATTTGTAGAATCGAATATTTTCAACAACTTTGATCCCGGAAACCGCTTCGGAACTGACGTTGCGCACCTTCACGCGCACCTCGAATGTATCGACTGTATTGAACGATACAGCGTTCGGACCTGCGGGAATTGAATCGGCAATCTCGTTGAAAACCGAGCGCGTTACGTCCACCGTCTTGGCGAATGGATAGAGTAGCGAGTTCAGAGTCCACATAAGCTGTCGCGAGCCGTTTTTGATGGAGTTCATGCCCCCGATCGTAGGTAGCCCGAGGTTGCAGATCACCCTTCCGCCGTTCGCTTGCGCGCCCTTCAGCACGAATACCACAGGCCTGGAGCCGGCCGTGGCCACCACTTCCGTGCCCGTGGGCAGGCTGACCATCGGCACGGCGTCCGAGTAGAGCCTTTCGCCCGTTGCGTAGCGCGAAAAACAAATCGGGTTATTTGTTTCCGGCACGTTCAGGTTAATCATATTCGACGAAAAATCCGGTTGGAGAGCATTCGCGAAATCGACAGCGCCGGCGGAGAGCAGACCAAGCTTTTCGATGAAATAGACTGCATTGCCCTCGGCATAGATACTGCCGCCGCGAGCCAGGAACTGAAGAATCTTGGCCCGGAGCAAGGGGCTTCGGTTGAAAACGCTATCTATATAGAATTTATCGTTGCCATTGTTTTGCGTGAACGACGGGATAATCAGCACGCGAGTGCCCCAATCGATGCCGGTCGTGTCAAGCTCTTTGTCGTCTGCTGTGTAATAAATCCAATCGTAGAGATACGAATCGAACATATTTTTGAAATAGAGCGACTCCCACGAGGCAGTGTTTTCGTTGTGTTCGATGGACGTGCGGAGTATGGTGAACAAACGCGAGCCGAACTTCATCTGTAGGGCCAGCAGGTCGTGGTTTTGCCAATCGAACGATGTGTATTCGGCCCGAGTCCCGTAATTAAACTTTTCGGGGACGAGTATCGAGCCTCGTTTATCGCCCGTCAGAATCCAATACAGAGTTTCGTCGCCATACTTGGGGAAAAGGAGCGAATCCAAGTGGCTGTCCCCATAGCGATAATCGCTTGACGAGTAGTTCATGATATTTTTAATCGCGACAGTGAACTCCGCTTGCGTCGAGTCCATCGGAACGATCACGCCCAGCCCCTTGGACGAAGCCAGAAGCGAGAAAAATATAATAACTATTGCAAAACACAGATGCGTAAACTGTTTCTTCATGAGTGCCTCCGCACTATTATGAAAAGAATTTCATTTTTCAATTATTTCGATAAATAATATAATAAATAAATTAATACGAAATCAAAAAAAAATTTATGATATGGGCTATTCTTTTGCGAGCCTGCTATTAGTATTCAACTCCTTCGGCGTTTGATCTCGGCTTCGTAAGATCTATTCAACCTTCCGAAGTTTTTTTTACTGAGTTGGCGAGGATAATTATGCTGCTTTGAACCTTCGGAAGTTCATATGTATCGAAAAAAATCGAATCTCAATATTCATTATCTGCTAATATTTCATATGGTTATCAACAACACACCCCTAAATCCCCTCTTCCTAGAGGGGACTTTAAAAACCATTTTATGTTACACTAATTATATATTTAGATGGATCCTTATCCCCTCTAATAAGAGAGGGTTAGGGGATGTTTCACGCAATCAGATTGACACGCTTAGATTTTTTAGTATAGTTTCTGCTTCTTTGTTGTAAGAACGGCGCCCAAACAAAGCGAAATTGAACCCCAAAACACTTCGACGCCAAATTCAATCAAGAGGAGATTCCCGTATTCGCGGGAATGACATGTGAGAGCAGGGAATGAAATAATCCCAAATTGTTCATTAAAATCTGACAAATTTGCTATACCCTCATCCCCGGCCCTTCTCCCGCCGGGAGAAGGGAGTAAGAAAGTGTGTTTTGTTGGAAGTCCCTTTCGCCCTTTGGGAGAAAGGGATTTAGGGATTGAGGGTTTTTCTAACGCACAATTGGGGATAATTCATTCCACCAACAAAAAAGGCTGCCCGATCCGAGAGAGGAAAGGGCAGCCTGTGGGCAGTAAGTCCGTCCGCTATTTAGTTCACTTTGGGCATTCCATTGATGCCGGGGAACATGTTGGGCTGGCGGTCGGTGGCAATTTCGCCGAACTGTTGTTCGTATTTCTGCACGTTGTCGATAATGGCGTTCATCAACATTTTTGCGTGTTGGGGCGTCATAATGATACGGGCATGGACGCGAGCCTTCGGCACGCCTGGCATTAGCCTTGTGAAGTCGAATACGAATTCGGCGGGCGAATGCGAAATAATTGCCAAGTTTGAATAAATACCTTCAGCTTCTTTTTCGCCCAATTCGATATTGAGCTGCTGCGGTTGTTGTTCTGGTTTTTTGTCAGCCATTTTGATTTCCAATGTTATTTGTTGAATTTTTCAAATTTTGCTTGCCATTTGGCATATTCTTCATCGTTTTTCATATTGTCATAGATTTTCAGCATTTTCCCATAGTAATCCATAAGGTTAGCTTCGGGGATCTTCGATTCCAAGGCAACCATTTTGTTAAGCATTGCAGTTGCTTTTGCTTCGTCTTTTGTTGCTTTGTAGAGTTCATAAATATCGAACATCAGCGAGAAGTCTTGTGAGAATTTGGCATTCATTGCTTTTTCCAGAAGCTCGAGCGATTGTTTCACGTATGGATCGTATTCTTCGGGTCTGGCTTTGTATTCTTTTTCAGCGGCTTTGGCGGCTTCGGCTTCTTTTTTCTGTTTCTCTTGGATAATGGCTGCTTTGTTTTTGTATGTTGCGCCAAGGTTTCTCCAGATCAGAGGATTGAGCGAATCAACTTTGAATTGGAGTGATTTTTCGTAGTTTGTGATAGCTTCGTCAAATTTACCGAATTCGAGGCACATATCGGCATATTTCATATAGTAACGCGGATTGTTCGGGAAGCGTTGAATGATCTCTGTTACATATTTCAAGGCCTCTTCGGGTTTCTTTGCCATTTGGTAGAAGGAAACGATATACTCATTTGCTTGCTGTTCGTTCGGATCGATTGTGATAACTGCCTTAAGGGCATTAGCTGCTTTAATGTAGTCAGGCTCTTTTTTAACGAAGTAAGCATTTGCAAATTGGAAATACGGGTCGGTATCCATAGTTACAGCGTTCATATATTGGTCGGCTCTTGTGTGGGGCACTTTGCTGTCCTTCACCACTTTCCAACCGATAACTTTATAGTCTTTCTTTGTATAGTCGCCTTGGGAATAGATCAAGGTCTTGCGCATTCCGTTCGGGACTACGTCGATAATACAAGAGTCATTCTTATTCGAGGTTGTCGCATTAGTAATGAGTGGTTTGTCCGGTGCGGTATAGTTTTTCATTGCTTTCAACATTTCTTCGCGGGGCATGTTCAGGTACAGGCCATTTTTCTGTGCAAAATCCAAATTGGGTTTGTCCGCTTTGGCGAATTTTTCGTAAGCTGCGATTGCTGTTTCGATGTAGCTTTCTTTCTTGTCGTTCTGATAGACGGCCATGTTGATATTGCCGATCATATAGACTGATGACGCAAACTCCGGTTCGATCTGCGTGAAATTATTGACGATAGTCGTAATCGAATCCACGTAGGCAATATCTTTTGTTTTCACATACGAAGAAAAATAAGACCAAGCTGTGTTGTATGCCATAGCGGCAATATTGAACCTAAGCGCGTCGTTGTTGAGGCCGGCTTTGCCCTCGGGTGTTTTGAATTTCTTTTCGCAATCGATGAACAATGCGGCGGCGCTATAGTACTTTTGCAGTTCGAAGTATGTTTGAATTTTCAGAATCATTGCCTCTTCGTTGGCGGGGTTCCGAGAGATTTCTTTCTCGATGTAATCCAATGCTTTGCGATAGTCCTTGTTTGAATAAGCAATCTTAGCCGTCGTGAACTCGGGCGATGCGCATTGGAAGCCTTGCGTCAGTATTGTACCCATAGCAAGGAACAGAATTAATGTAAGGTACCTTTTCACGTATATACTCCTAAAATAAACTTTAATAATTTTCTAATTAAAGGAAAATGATTTTGACTCATTTATCCTTTCGTCATACACTTTCCTTTTAATTGAGTGGCTGCCGCCACCTTTGTCCAAGTCTCAATGTTATAGATTGATTATTTTAAAAAAAAGTTACAACTTTTTTTAGCTTTGTGCCACACAGAAAACAAACCAAGGCCAGCGCTTGATTTGCCGGCCTTGGTATATGATCAGTGAGTTATTTAACGACTACGATCGGGCATGCCGAACGATTGCCGTCGGCGTTGAGCACCAAGTAATAAGCACCCGTAGCGAAGCCCGAGAAATCGAAATCGACGGCGTGGCGCGAGTCCTCGCCGATGCCTTTTGTAACGGTGGCCACGAATTGACCCATTTCGTTATAAATCGAGAGTTCATATTTGGAACCGCTCTTCACGTCGAAAACGATCGTCGAGATGCCGCTGGCCGGATTCGGTTGGGCCGAGAAGCTGCCGCGAATGGCCGAAGGTTCTTCTGTGGCATTGTAGCCGGGGACGATAAAATCGCCGGTACCGCCCAATTCGTTGTATCTTTTCTTGAATTCTTGCATGTATTGGTTCGCAATCAAAGCGTCCGAGATGATCAGTGTATTTTCATCATTTTTCGAGTTTGCAGCGCCGGACCAGTTGTGCGAGCCGGTGATCACTGTCGGTTTGCTCGTCAGATACGAAGCGTCCACGATGCCGTATTTGTGGTGAATGATTCCGCCGGCAGGGGCAATCTTGCGATAGTTAAATACTTCTCCGTTGGAGAGCCAATATTTGGCCTGCGAACCAGTCGTGTCGTCGAAAATGCCACGAAGTTTGACGCCTTGGTTTTTGATTCTGTTCGAGATTTCGATTCCGATAACGCTCGAAGTGAACGCATATTGAGAGAAATAAATGGTCGAATCGGCAGAAGTCATTTCGTTTTTGATGTAGGTTTCCGTTCCGTCGGAGGGCGAGAAATAGCAGCGCACGTCGCGGCCACCGATCGAGAAGAAGTGTTGCGTGTTGTCAGTCTTCGATGCGCCAAATTTGGCATTTTCCGGGTTGGGGTCTTCTGTATCGGATCCCCACATTTCTTCGAATTCCTGGGTGTATGCACGGGCAAGAGCGTAATCATTGATTTCGACCACGTTGTTCAGCGCCAACGAAGAATTTGCCGACGAAAGGTTCCACGAACCGGTCCACACCCAATCGTTGAGTTTGTTTTCGTCGCGGCCGTCGGTAACGATAAATTTGTTGTGCATGATCGAATCGGTACGGCGGGAGATTTTAATGCCTTTCGATGTCCAATCTGAAATGAGTGAGGCGTTGAAATCGTGGTTCACGACGACGCGCACCTTCACGCCACGATCCTTAGCCGAGATAATGGCATTGGAGATGTCGTAAGCATTGTCGAGCGAATAGATTGCCATATCGAGCGAATAGACGGAAGAATTGATTCTGCTGATGAGCAAGTCTGCAAACTTAGCGTCGCCTTTGGCTTCGTTGTCCTTGATTGCAACTGTCTTATCGACCGAGCCGTTGAAATATACATTGACCGTGCCCTGCTGTGGGTTGTCCGAAGGAGTTACGAATGGGAACTTCTCCGAGCGGGACTCAGCATCGTTATTGACTGAGAAAACTTGATAATAGTACTGGGTGGAGGGTTGAAGCCCGAAAGCAGTTATGCTATGCGTTGTAGTTGATTCGTCGGTCTGCTTGAATCCAACCAGATTATCATTCGCATCCCAATACTTAATACCGGTTGTTCCGGCGCGAGCAGTCGTAAAGTTTGCAGTAAAGCCAATCGGATTGATTCCGGAAAGGGTTACCGGAGGCATGATGATGGGACCTTTGTCCGAAAGGATGTCCGTGATGAAGCGGGGCATGATTTGGTAGCCGCGCGGATCGCTCCACGGCGGAGTCTTGACTGCTGTATAATAGCCGAGGGCGCCAATCAGATCGAATGTGTCCTTGGAAACGGGTTGGCCGACGATATTGGTGGTGGCGTTGATACGCATATCCATCGTGTCGATGCCGTCTGTCAATTTGTAATTTGTTCCACCGGCCCATTTCCCTGTCGGGCTGGTCGTAATCATCCAAACTTTGTTGATCCTGAGGAGAGCGCCTTCGTATTGTTCGAAGCCGTCCCAAGCCTGGCCTTTGACCTGGGCAATAGTAACGACTGTCGGATTGGCAGCGCAGCCGTTGGCAACGATTGACGAACTGGTTAGAGTTCCGATTTCGGTTAAGCCTTGGTACATAGTTACCAAGCCAGTCAGTATTACTGAATCTCCGATCGCGACGCTTCCGGCAAATTTCTTGTCGTAAATTGCAACGCCGGCTGTTGCGTCCTGAATGTAGGCCGTGCCGCCGAACTCGTTGGCTACCGTAACGACGCCCGTCAAGGTAACGGTTTCGCCCTTAAGGTACGATTCGCCATTTTCATCGTTCTGGCGAACTTGCGAAATAGGAGTGATTTCTGCACTCGCTTGCGATACGGCAAACGTGAAAGCCAAGGCTATGCCCAGACTGAGTAGTAGTTTCTTCATCTTTCTCTCTACTAATGTTTTATAAAATAACAATTTTTCAATATATATAAAGTAAAATGTATATCAAAACCAAACTACAAAATTATCATATTAAACCGACTTACGAAATTTTTTTTTCTTAAATAAAAAAGAATTTGAAAAACAACCATAGGATTTTCAGCGTTTGCAAGCGGATTGGAACCTTTTGGAAAGATGAAGAATGTGTCTTGGTTGATACGAAGATATGCCACACCTCCGAGGTTTGGCAAATCTATGCGCATACGCCTTCCACTTATACTTTCCACTCCCCCGTCTCCCGATTTCCCCAGCTTACGAGCTGGGGCTATTCATATTCAACCCCTTCGGGGTTGGTTTATTGCCGATTATATGGGCGGATTTGGACCCCCTACATTGCTCACCACATGATTCAATCACAATAATCAAACGAATCATAGTTCAGACAATCACCACATCAAAATATCAAAAGGCAGGTTTGGAGCCTGCCCTTACTGTTTATTTGTGTTTTTGCATTGTTGCAAATCTCAAACTATTTCCGCATTCGCCTAATGCCTGCCTCTCTCGGCTGTGCCGTCGATGGCAAGGACTCGGCGGTAGGTGTTCGGCGAGAGCAATCGGGCAGCTGTCCTGACGTAGCGGTCGGCCGTGAGCGAACGCGCTATCAGTTGCCTTTCGGTCAGGAAGCGGCTTGCAATTTCGTAGTCGAGGAATTTTTTGATAGTTTTCCTGTATTTCCAGACGGGGTTTGTCTCTTCGGATTTCATTCTTTTGTGCAGGTCATCGATCATTTTCACGGTTTTCTTCGAGAATGACTCGTTCTTCGCGATCAGTTTGAGCGCTTGGAGGTGTTTGGTCATTTGCGATTTATAATCGATTTCTTTGGATTCGACATATTTAATGAATCGCTCCAAAATTCTGTCGTCCACCTCGAAATTGCTCGGCAGGGACGAAATTGAAGATGTGAATTCTGAAGCGAACCCGAAGAACATATCATTCTTGAGCAATTCGGTGATGAATTCGGGATATATCTCGTTCGTAACGGACGAGTCCGGTTCGATACCTTTGGATTCGACGACTTTCCGCCCGTTCAGCGAATAGAAGTAATTATCTCTTTCGTGTGAATTTTTCTTTTTCTTGTCGTATTCGACTTTTTGAATGCAACGGCCGGACGGAGTGTAGTATTTGGCAGTTGTCATTTTCAAATTTGTTTTGTATGGCATATCGAAAATTGACTGCACCAATCCCTTGCCAAAGGAGCGCTCGCCCACGATCACGCCGCGGTCCAGGTCCTGCACGGCACCGGCCACGACTTCGCTGGCGCTTGCGCTGTATCCGTCGATTAGGACGGCCAGCGGAATATTGCTATCGATGGGCCGAGAAACTGATTTATAGATCCTATCCTCGCGGAACCCACGGCCTCTCGTTGTTACGATTTGCGCGCCGGGCTGTAGGAACGCTTCGCAAGTGGAGACAGCCGCTTCGAGCAATCCGCCCGGATTCCCACGCAGGTCCAGAATGATCGATTTCACTCCATCGCGGTGGATCAGCTCGCCAAGCGCCACTCGCACTTCGTCGCCAGTTCGGCGGGAGAAGCGGTCTAGCTTGATATAGCCAATCGAATCGAAAACCACGCCCGAATACGAAATATTGTTAACGCGAATCTCTTCGCGGGTCAGTTTGAAATGCAGAGTGTCCGATACGCCATCGCGGAGCACCCAGACGTCTGCCTTGGAGCCTGCCTTGCCGGATGTGTAGCGTTTCAGGTCGTCATTAGTCAAGTATAGCACGTTCGAGGTGTCGATGCGTAGCAATCGGTCGCCTATGCGAATGCCCTGCCGGCCGGCAGAGAATCCGTCGTGGACGCCGACGATCGTCAGCATACTATCGCGCACGCCCACAGTGATACCGAACCCGACATAGGCGCCGTTCGTTATGAAATCGATATCGTCTGTGTGGTCTTCGTCTATGAAGACTGTATAAGGATCCAGCGAAGAAAGCATACCATTGATGCCGTCTGCCATCAGATCTTCGGGGTCAACGTCCGAGACGTAATTGTTGGCTACCTCCCGGAACACAGCCCCAAACACTTCGAATGATTTATTTATTTTATAATAGTACTCGTCTGTAAAGGACATCAGCAGCACCGTAGTGCCAATGACGGCGATTGCAATGGCGGCAAATCGTTTGTGTTTCATCGATCGAAACTAACAATTAGTTTAGAACATCGTTTTCTCTGCAATGAACAGTTTCAATTTATCAATCGAAATTCTTTCCTGAGCCATCGTGTCTCTCGAGCGCACGGTTACGGTTTGGTCCTCGAGGGATTGCCCGTCCACCGTGATGCAGAAGGGCGTGCCTACCTCGTCTTGACGGCGATAGCGGCGGCCTATTGCACCGGAAGTATCGTATTGAACTTTATAGTTTTGCTGCAAATCTTTGTAGATCTTCGTGGCCAGCTCTGGCATCCCGTCTTTGTTCACGAGCGGGAAAACTGCGGCCGTAATGGGAGCCAATCGCGGATGGAAACGCATAACGACGCGCTTCTCGGCGTTACCCTTCTCGTCTGCCACTTCCTCTTCGTCGTAAGCATTGCAGAGGAAAGCCATCATGCCGCGTGTGGCGCCGGCAGAGGTTTCGACGACGAACGGCACGAAACGGTCGCCCGTAACTGTATCGACGTATTCGAGCTTTTTGCCGGAGAATTCCTGATGGCGTTTCAAATCGAAATCCGTACGCGAATGGATACCCTCGATTTCGCCCCAGCCGAACGGGAACAGGAACTCGATGTCCACGGCGCGGTTGGCGTAGTGCGCCAGTTTCTCGTGGTCTTTGAAGCGGATGCTTTCGGCCTTCATGCCGTGCTCCAGATACCAATTGCGGCGTTGCTCTTTCCAGTACTCGTAATTTTCGATTTCGGTTCCGGGTTTGCAGAAGTATTGCATTTCCATCTGCTCGAATTCGCGGACGCGGAACAGGAAGTTCTTCGTATTGATCTCGTTACGGAACGCCTTGCCAATCTGCGCGATGCCGAACGGCACCTTCTGGCGGGCAGTGTCCATCACGTTCTTGAAATTCACGAAGATGCCCTGAGCGGTTTCGGGGCGCATATAGACGGCTGCGGACGAATCCTCGACCGGGCCGATGAAAGTCTTGAACATCAGGTTGAAATTGCGCACCTCTGTCCAATCGAAAGTGCCGTTGGCAGGATCGGGGATTTGGTACTGCATAATGATATTGTAGTAATCAACATTCTCTTGCGCGTGTTCCAATTTGGCTTCGATTTCGTCCGCCAGTTCGGTTTTCTTCTTCGAGCGCATTTTGTCTATAAACTCTTCGATCAGGTTGTCGGCGCGGTAGCGGGCCTTTGTGGTTTTGTTGTCGATCATCGGGTCGGAGAACTGGGCGGTGTGGCCGCTTGCCTCCCAGACGCGCGGGTGCATCAGGATCGAGGCATCGATGCCCTCGACGTTGTCCCGGAAAGTCATCGAGCGCCACCAGGCCTGTTTGATATTGTTGAACAGCTCGACGCCGAGCGGGCCGAAGTCCCAGCAACCGTTGAGTCCGCCATAAATTTCTGAAGATTGGAAAACGAATCCTCTGCGCTTTGCAAGCGAAATTATTGTATCTAATTTAACCATTTTCTACCTTAGTATTCATATAATTACAATACGCAAAATTACAAAAAAAGGTACTAATAAATCCAAAGAAAATTACACATCGCAGATAATTGCTTGCAACGAAGCCCTTTGAAGGATCAAGAAGCAGGAATCGCACGGCCTTAAGGCAGCGTAAGTCCATGGTTTTCAACATCGCAAACTGCCTCCACGCCGCCCCTGCCGGCAGCGCACAAACTGAAGCCGGCACTACCCTTCTTTAGCGAGGATAGTGCCGGTAAACTTATAAAATCATCTGTATAAATCCGATCTTTTCGCCTCTCGAGTTGTCGCAGGGATGATTGGGAACCATGCCGACACAAACAGACGCGAGCATTGAAAGATTAATCGGGATGAGTAAAGAACTCGTTCATCCCGATAATCGTTACCTGGACAGTGTTTCCGGCATCGACGACTGTTACGTTTTCCGCAGGAATGGGGACGAAGCGCGAGCCATTGTGTATGCGGAATAGGTTATTATTCTTCCAGTTGCCCGTTTTGAGGGCGGTTTTGGGGATCTCCAAGCGAAGTGTAGCGTTTAGATTGTCCTCCGCATCAACATCCCAGAAATCCACAAGAGCGGTGCCGGCCGTTGTCTGGTCGTTATTAATCCTGATTTTTACCGATTGCGTTGGCTCGTCATAGCATGTAATCGAAACGGGGTAGTTGTTCGTGCCGTCCCAGAGCGGATACAGTTTAGGAGTGCTCATAACCGGCCTTTGGGCAAGGTAGCCGCCGGCAATGGCGCTGACCAGGCCATCGCCCCAAATTGAGCCTCTCACCTCGAGATCGCCTGTGCCCAAGGCAATGTTCCTGTTTAAGTATAGATTACCGTTCACGGTGGCGCCCGATGCAAAGGTAGGGTCGGAAGCTATGTCGATGAACATTTGATTCATTGTTGGAGTGCCGGTAATATTGGCATCGTAAGTTGTTACGTTGGGCAATGTCCATTTGAAAAGTCCGGCGCTTTGGCTGGGGGCGATTGCTCCATCGCTCCAATTAATCGACTTGCTTACATTGGCGTCTTCCGCACCGATCCAAGTATTGAAAGCTGTCGAGGAGACCCAAGCGCTCGCCAAGTCCATGTTGGTGAGAAAGCCATATTTGCTGTCGGATGTTTGGTCGTACGCATTCGAACTGTTTCCTTCGTTGAATTTGAAATATCCTACTAAATTTGCTTCATTTCCTCTAAGCGTTTTGGTCATGCTCGTGCGAATTTGGGCCTCGGAGCGCGTTGCGTGCCATATCCTGATTTCATCGATTTGCCCCTCAAAGTTATATCGTTCGTTATGATATTCTCCGTTTTGGTACAAATTCGCGATTGTAAAAATATTCACATTTGGAATTGCAGTATTAGTCCCTGTCGCATCCAATTTTCCATTAACATACAAGGATACTGTGTTGCCATCTTTCGTAATTGCAACGTGCATCCATTCGCCTGAATTGATAAGTGTATTGCCTGTTACCACTTGCCATCCACCGACATCGGTTCCATATTGAAGCAAGCCTTCGTTCATACGAAACTCCACCGCATTATTGCTGGTGGTGGAACCCCAGCTGACGATATCCTCTTCAGTATCCTGATTTGTGGTTTTTATCCATGCCTCGATAGTTAAATTATCGTTAAAGAATGCAGGAGAATTCCCTTCGCTAAAGGCTATGTAATCTTCGCCCCCATCGAAGGCCAACGCTTTGCGAGCGCCGTCCAGAGCGCCGGATGCTGCCCACGTGGCGCCGGAGATTGTTCCGTCGTTCGTGTTCGAGCTGTTGTCGGTGAGCGTGGTGCCTGTGCCGTCGTTCATTGAGTAATATGCAGCAAGGTTTGGTTCTGTTCCGGTCAATTGCTTGTACATGGAGGCTCTGATCTCGTCGCCCGTTCTGACCACGTTCCACAGCCTTATTTCGTCCATATATCCGCCGAAATAGTTTTGGCTAATATTATTCCACGGAGCTTTTCCGATATACATGTCATTAGTATTGGTTATCGTAAGTGATGGAGAAGCTACACTTCCAAACTCCACTCCATTGATGTAGCCCTTAAGGAATCCGCCACTGTTCCATGTCATCGCAACATGTGTCCACTGATTCAATGGTACTGATCCGCTTGGACTTGCCAGAGTTATGACAGTTCCAACTGGACCCCATTCCCTGGCTTCGATTACTAATTTACCATCAGATATGCCCATGACAAAGCAATAATCGGCTGAAGATGGTATGGCTTTCCCGATTATTTTCGTTTCGTTGTTATCCGTTCTGAAGATCCACACCTCGGCAGTGAATTGCGTAAAGTTAAGGCTGGCATTGTGCGGCACGGAGACGTAGTCGCTACTACCGTTAAATTTCAAAGCGTATTGGCCAATTTGCCCATAAGCGTTAGCCCCGAAAAAGCAACATAGAATCAAAACTAACGTAAGAAATTTTGAGTTCATAATAACACCTTTGGAATGATTATTAAATATATTTTCCATGATTATTTATCTTGATTATTCCTTTCGAAGCAAATATGGATTGATTGCGCCAAGTCCTTATTCGGCAATTGACTAAGCGCATTCCGGCAAGCTGATATTCTTGCCAACATCAGCATATTCAAGCTGTTACGCGGAGCCTTGAGGAGCAGTTATTAATGATATTCTTACATTTTCTATATGCCTTACGAACCTCCAAACCAAAAGCAAAGAAAATATGCTTGGCCCAAGATTCGGTAAATAATTCAGCATTTCAAGGAAAATAAATCAAGTATCGATCAAAAAATATGCTCTGCCAGACGAAACCCGAGCAGAGCAAATATAACAATATTTATCAGAATATTCAAGCATTTATCAATGTCAACAAACAATAATTTTCTAAATAGAATCGATTTCAATTCAAAATTTTGTTTCAGGAGGAGATTGCTTTTTTTTCGCGAAGTATAGGGGATCGTGGTTTTTGGGGGGAATGTTAGATTCAAGATTTTCAACAATGATAAAGCACGAATAAACACTCTCATGATTATTATCAGTGAAGGACAATAAAAAAACCGGCTTTCGGGATTGAAGGCCGGTTTTTACAATATTGATATTATATCAATTGGGAATGTTCTATTTATGCTTTCGAGATTGCGCCGACGGGGCATACCGATTCGCATTGGGGGCTGTCGTAGTGGCCAACGCAGTCCACGCATTTCGATGCGTCAACAACGTATGTGTCTGAACCTTCTGAAATTGCGCCAACGGGGCATTCTGCTTCGCATGCTGCGCAGCTGATACATTCGTCTGATATTTTGCGAGCCATTTTATTACTCCGAGTTTAAAAATTAAAAAACTACTTTTTCAAAAATATGAAATTTTCCTTTATCAAAAAAATAATATTTCTAATATGAGGTAAAATGAATTCATCTTCATATCAGATCCAATACAAACCTTTCATCGATCGCAAAAACCGAAGCGCCCGTTCCGTTTGTGCGGAGCGGGCGCTTCTTGGTTTT
>CAZSWR010000025.1:0-39456 GCA_964610885.1 uncultured Hyphomicrobiales bacterium
TAGTCGGATCGGCTATCTGCCGCGAGTTGATGAAGAACTCACCGAAAACAATGATCATATCTTCTCTAAAAAAAGAAGAAGCTATCGATGCTTGCGAGCAATTAAAGAGAGAGTTTCCCAAATCGGACCCCAAGATGTTTGTCCCTGTGTGGGGAAATATCTTCACTCGTAACGATTGGAAAGACCAGCCCTGGGGCGAGGTCTTGAACGAAACAAAACAACGCAAGACAGTTGTTAACGATATATTTGACGATTTGGACGAAGACATTCTTTCGACCTCCGCCCTCTACCGTATGATCATGGACAACCAGCCCGATTTGGTCATCGACTGTATCAATACAGCTACTGCTTTTGCCTATTTGGACATCTATACAACCACGCAGACCGTCAAACGCGAGCTGAAAGAGAACAACTCAGCTACTGCCGAATCCGTCGAGCGTTTGATGTCTAACATGTATATTCCTCAATTGATTAGGCACGTCCAGATTCTCTACAAAGGTCTCTGCGATGCGAAATCGACCATGTACCTGAAAATCGGTACCAGCGGCACGGGCGGCATGGGATTGAACATCCCCTACACACACAGCGAAGAGCGCCCCTCGAGGGTTCTCCTCTCGAAAACGGCCATGGCCGGCGCCCAGACTTTGCTCCTCTTCCTTATGGCCCGCACGCCAGACGGCCCCCTCGTGAAGGAAATCAAACCTACAGCAGCAATTGCCTGGAAAAGAATTACTTACGACAAAGTGCGCCGCAAAGGCCGCACAATCCCGATGGTGGATATGTCTGCCGACAAGGCCCTTCCGGTCGATGGTTCTTTCTCGTTCAAGAAAGTTGATGGCGTAACCGAACTTGGCCGCGACTTCGAGTCAGTATTCATCGATACCGGAGAGAATGGTATCTTCTCTCGTGGCGAGTTCGAAGCAATTGCATCGCTCGGCCAGATGGAAATCGTAACACCTGAAGAAATCGCGACATACGCGATCCATGAGATCCGCGGTGGCAATACCGGATACGACGTTATGCAAGGCCTCGACGGCTTCACGCTCGGCCCCACGTATCGCGGCGGAATGCTGTTCCATTCGGCAATGGACAAATTAAAACAATTAGAAAAAGACAACGATTGCGCCAGTATCGCATTCGAGATGCTCGGCCCGCCACGCCTGTCGAAACTACTTTTCGAAGCTCATTTGCTGAGGAAAGTTGCAAAATCGATGAAGGGCGTGCTCGCAACTTCGCCAGAAAAACTCTCTGAAGAAGCTACAAAAGTTATTAATAGCGACGCAGACCTGCGCTCGCAAATGCTTTCAATCGGCTTGGTTATACTTATGCCCGATGGAAAGAAATATATTCGCGGCAACGAAGTGAAGATTCCTTCATTCGCCGGCAACGAAGAGATTAAACTCACAAACGACTTGATCGAAAAATGGTGCTACGACGCATGGATCGACCTTCGTCCGTCGAACTTCGCCAAATGGCACGACTATTTGAAAGCTATTATGAACGAAGCAGAAGCAATTCCCGTAACCGAAACCGGATCGCGACACAACTACACTCGCGATTACTGGGACAATTTCGAGGATCTCAACGGCGGCAAAATTGTCGGCTGGGTCTTCGAAAACGACGACAAGGGCTGGCGCTTCAAGAGATAATGCGTTTAATGAATTGAAAACAACTTGGCACATACTACTTGGTTGATAATTGAAAGCAAATAAATAACTATTATTAATTATGGAGTTTTTAGATGAAAAGGTTTTTCTTACTTTTTGTCGTCCTCGCCGGAATGCTGAGCTTGCCGATGCGTTCCTTAGCTGCTGAAGATAAAGCTTTCGAGGAAGCTCTTCGCAGAAGCCAATTGGACGAAACAAACTTGAATCCGGATAAGACTGGATATCCTTGCCCCTTCGTCAAGACAGGCTCGCCGATTATTAATCCAGTCGGCCAGACAGCTATTTCGACAGGTTACTACTTTGTCGATAGCGACGTCAATGGCGATGCAGGCGCCCCCTGGAGACCAGACCCGGCAAATACTCCTAACGTGAACTTTGAGTCTTCGCGTTGGGTGCGTATCTTCAGCGGCCCCAATCAGGCCCCCAAAGCCTATTTTGATGCCGATACCAACATTAATGGCCATTATTATTTCATGAACCCCACTCCCGGGCAAAATGGCCAAATCGATTCGACAGATGATGCCATTGCTGGGCCTATTCCGATTCGTTTCGAATTCTACTTCAATGGTATTCGCGAAGACAGCTTCTATGTGTCGTCAAACGGCCTCGTCGGATTCTCGAACAGACGCTATACCTATGCGAAGAATCCACAAACCGGAAAAGCATACAGAACAGGATACGATAAGTATTCAATGGACTGGTTCGCAACCGGCCGCGGCCGCCAAAACGGTACAGATGGCAAGGCTGACAATTCGAAAGCCATTACCGACCCGATTCCCGACAACTTCGGATATCAGTATTCAGCTCTTGGAAACGATTTAACAAATCCCAAAGGTGGATACCGTGTTACTCCAGTCGCAGATCCTAACGCTCCCCAAGGCGCTTTGAACGATGCTGCTCTTTTCCCTCCCGATTTGAAGCAATCATTCATCGCCCCGATGTTCAGCGATCTCCAGGTTTCGGTATATAGTAAAACAAATAACCAAATCGATGACTTCAGCCAGGTTTGGTTCAAGCGTTCCACAAACATGGATTCGCTCACGATTTACTTCTCGAACCTGATCGGTGCCCATACCAAGATTAATCCATATCCGATTAGTAGTAATCCAACAATGGATTTAGGTATCAATAACCGTTTCGAAATTGATAAAAATACCTTTGTTTGCGCCAGCTTCTCTGTAGTTATTACAAGGTTGGACAGCAGTATTACGGTCAATTTCCACAAATTTGACGGATCGCCAACTAACTCCGCTGGCAGAAATATCCCCCCGGCACTTCTCTTCCGTTATAACTCGACAATCGGCGTCAGAGGTTTTGCCCGCCACGTCAATTGGAACAACGGAGCAATACCCAATGGAACATATCCTTGGGCCGGCGAATTTGAGCAATATACACACTATGCTTGGAACTATCCCAAGAGTGGTGAAGAATTCCCTTATCCCAACCTTGCAATCAAATTCAAACAATACAAAAATATCTTCAGAGTTGTCGATATTCAATATCGCGTACAAAGCCCGAATCCGAACGATCCGGCCGGATACAGCCAAAAAGTACCGACAACGAAAGCTAATGGCTACGAACTTCTCGCAGGCGATTCCCGCCTCGGCTCGCTCCAACCGATAGCTATCTTCCAGAACTTGTCGAATGATATTCAAGGCCCCGATGGAGTTAACTACGTCGCACAGCCTCTGCAATTCACCGCATTGTTCAAAATTACAAACGACGCTTCGGACAGAATCGTTTGGGCCAACACAATGGTTGTTGACAGTATTTCATTGGTTGCTACTGGCCAAGAAGATCCGCCAGTATTCGATGACCCAGTGAATCAAAAAGTGAAATATGTAAATGTTAGCTTGGCTGGTGGTAACTATACAAGCACAGAGAATGCTTTCCCCGGTCCGAACAGACTGAATGGTATTCCTCCTTATGGCTTTGCACAGATCTATTTTGGACCGTTCAGCCCTTCGGAATCAAACATCGACGAAATCGGACGCCTCAAAGGTACTGTATCGATCGATCCTTATCGCCCAGGCCCGGAACGTATCCCGTTCAACGAAATGTGGCCCTTCGACAATACAAAATCAGTTAGCTTCTTCTCGGTGAAGAGACTCGATCCTGATTTCTATGACGATGCTACGCATTTCCACGTCATCGGTGGCAAAACAATGCCCTCGACTCTGAAGTGGGTTAACTACGAAGGCGAAGTTATCGACGGCGAAGAAGCTTGTTATTATCCTCTGTCGCCTCGTGGTGAGTTCGTCGCTGCAAACAAAGTTGACTTCGGATTCAATTCAACAAATCCGATTTACGACAAGAAGATTAAATCTCCAGTTATTAAATTGAACCGCAAAACTTTGACTGACGAAGAACCGCAAGGATGGGTCCAAGCTACGAATATGGTACCGCCTCGCCCCACATACCCAGCCAATGGCGATGAATTGCGCTCGTTCCCAATCGATATGCGCAACAATCCTTATAGAGTTACTTATGGCGCATCGGTATCGTTCTCGTTGCAACGCGGCGTGAAACGCCCCAATGGCTACGATCGCGATTGGGCAGACCAAACAATGATTTGCCCCGAAATCCGCGCTATAACTAATGCTAAACTCAATACAAATCCCGTTGGTAATGCACCTTGGACGGAATATGCCGGCGCATCTTCGAAATTCTTCGATATGATCTGCCTCGAGTATGCAAGCCAAAAAATTGATGCTACACTCCAAACTCAGAAAGTTGTTAATATTTCTGACGATGCCGACTGGAGATGGATGCCGATGAGAACCGGCGCTCCTATCACTGATAACTCTGCTTACTCAGTTTATGGCGGCGTTGGCTACCAAGTTGGTTATTTGGAAACAGATAGAAATACTCCTCTTAAAGCAGGTGATGGTATCCGTTGCGACATTATGGACGACGGTATCGATTACGACTTCAAACGTTGTGTCGTGCCCATACCCGACACAATCATCAATGCACCTCTCGAGGGAGCAAAGAACTTCCGCTTCCGCTTCAAAGTTCGTGCAATCGATGGTACTGCTTGCCAAAGCTGTATCAGCGACGACGACGATCCATTCCTCGTTGACAATGTGAAAATCGTACTCCGCAAGGAAACAGCCGACATCGAGGTTTCATCTGCCAAAATCGTATGGCCTTATGCCATTGCCCCGATCTCGCAAGCAATTGCAATCCCTGTGAAAGTAAAAGTGTCGAACAACTCGACAGTCCAAGCTCCTTCGTTCAAAGTTAGAGTCAGAATCTACAGAAAAGGCGAAGAAACTGACACAACCAGTACAAAAGCTGTTTATTGCCGTGAGTACCAGCTCCCGTTCCTTAAAACAGGTGCTGATATGTCTGTCCCGATGCCTAACTGGGATGCACGCGGATGCGGCGATGGCGAATTCGTTATTAAAGCCGTGATCATTATGGACGGTGGCGATGCCGACAGCCGTAACGATACAACAACCACTGACTTCTCGCTTAAATTTGGTGAGCATTTCAGCTATATTAAAGACGAATCTCCCATTGGCACAAACGATGTGGTTAACGAAATTCCTTCATCGACAGATATGGGCCGTGGCCTTAGCTTCCCGGCTTATGCTCTCGGTGGCTATGGTAAATACAATGCAATCCAAGCTCCTCCTCCATTCGGCGGAGCGTATGCAGACAACCAGAAGACTCTCGGTTGCGGCGGTTCGAACATGACAGGCGAAATCGCTATGAAATTCGAACTCTTCCAAGCAGATACAATCCATGGATTTAATGCTTTCTTCGGAAAACAAAATGCTGCAGGCGACGATGTTTCGTTCCAAATCTACAAAGATGCTGGCTCGTTCACTCCCAGCACAGTTGTTGACGGAACCGAAATCATTAAAACCAGAGGACTCGATGACAAAACTGGTACCGTGGAATTCGATAAGTACTCAACTTACCTGTACAACACGACCGGTTCAAACCGTACATCTATCGTTCTTCCTCTCGGCACATATTGGGTCGGCCTTACTCAACGCACATTCAACGGCTATATGCTCGGTGCTTCGAAAACCAGATCCGGTATGAGAACTACACTTATCTACTCGCCCGATCCAACTCAGGACAACTACCTTGGCGATGGCGGACACCCGCTGATTATTGACAAAAACTTCCGCATTACAAATATTGCTGGATTGCTTATCAATAATAACTGCTTCGCAGCTAAGACAAACTTGGCAAGCTCCTCATGGATCCAATTCTTCCCGACAACTGGCAACCCGGCCTATGCCCACCTTGACCACTTCGGCAACGTTGGACCGTCGGCAACTCTTGCTCGCGGATCGTGGATTCCTCTGCTCCGTCCTTACTTCGGAAACAGAAAGAATACAGTTCCGTTTACCACACAGGATTGCCCGCCTCCGGGATCGTTCGCAGTCGAAATCTTCGGCTTCAAGGGCCAAGCCCGTACAAATACAGTTGACCTCTACTGGAACACAGCAACAGAGATTAACAACAAGTATTTCGTGGTCGAAAGAAAACAAGCAGGCGACGATGAATCAGCATGGAAACAAATCGCAACAGTTAACGGCGCTGGCAACTCGGTAGTTGCAAAGAGCTATGTCTTTAACGATACAAAAGTTAAAGCAAACGCAACATACAATTACAGACTTACTTCGGTCGATTTCGATGGCAAATATGATTGTAATACTTCAGACGTAGTTACAGTCGAACTCGCATCGAACGAAACAACAGTTTCATGCGGCCCGAATCCTTTCTCGACGAATACTGCAATCACAATCAACGCAGCCCAAAAGGCTAACGTGGTCGTAGAAATTTCCGACATCTTCGGAAACGTCGTGAAATCGTACGTCGAAAATAATGTGTCCGGCGAAATGAAATTGGAATGGAATGGCGATGACCAATCCGGCAATATGCTTTCGAGCGGAACATACATCTTCAAAGCAAAAGTCGGCGAGCAAACCTTTACAGGAAAAATCTCCTTGGTGCGCTAATCTGACCTAATGCCAGATGTTGATAAAATAAACCCTCTGCTTTGGAAAAAGCGGAGGGTTTTTTGTTGGAATTCTGAATATATTTCGTATTTTTGTACTAACACTCTGAGGTGTTGCGGAAGGAGCTATCCTTTCGGAAAAGGGAAGCAGGTGTGAATCCTGCGCGGTTGCGCCGCTGTAATGGTGACGAACTGTCCTGGCCACAATCCGACGGACGATCGAGAGATGTGGCGGCCACTGCCGAGAAAGACGGTGGGAAGGCGGACAGATTCGGAAGACCCAAAGCCAGAAGACCTGCCTCAATTGAGTGCTCATGGAATTGCCAACGGGATAATTAACTGTTCCTACCCGTGGCAATAGATTCGCGCAAACGAATTTTAAGTGAGGTTGTCATGCCGGCAGGTTTCTCTTCCATCGATACGCTCCCTCGCGTATTCAATTCTACCAAACCAGAACTAACTGACATAATGCTCACGATCGAAAGTCGCGAAAGAGTATTTATTTAATATTAGGAAAAATGAATCAGTATTCATCCTTCCTATTATCATTGCACTGCCAGATTAAATTGAAGTGGCAGTCCCCATATTATTCGGAGGTATTATGAAAAAGTTAGTTGCCTTGTTTTGCGTTATTGCATTTTTTGCTATACAAGCAAAATCAAATATCCAACCTTGGAATGTTTCCAAAGAAGTATCCGTCGGGAAGCAACCATTAGCCATTTTCCCGCTCTTTGACAATGCGCAGCAAACGCCTATGGCATACCTTGTGTATTGTGCCGGACACGATGCCGGATGGGACGATACATTGAATATTGGTGTTGACGAAGCACCTTCGTTGTGGCTCATCACACTGATGTACACCCTCGAAGGCGAAAACGCCGAGGCTCGAGGTCAAAAGATTGCTGACTTAAGCTTTGGGCTTGCCGGATATCCTTTCCGCCCTGCAATTGAAGGGAACGAAGTTTATCTTTCAAAAAAAGGAGTCCTCTGTAAATATTCGATTTCAAACGATGCAGGAACTGTAAAAATACAAGAAGACAGTATTTGCGAATCGTCGGCTATTGCTGTAAGCAAGTTAGGGCGATTGCTGTTCCTTAGCGAGAAATTTGACTATACTTCACCCGGGCAGATTCGTGTTTTTGATATTGAGTCAAAATTATTTGTAGATACAATTCCAGCATTTGCCAATGTCCAACAAACTGCAACCCGGGCCAGTCTCACAGAAACATCTCAATTGTACATACTCTCCGAAGGGGTTAGCGGAGCCACCGAATCAACCGTGATAGTCGCCGATGTTTTCGGGTCAACAATAACTCCGGTCGATACAATTTATTTAGGCATCAGCGGTAGCAACCATATGGCAATTAATGAGAATATCATGATTGTTACAAATAATTATTCTGAAGAAATTGTTACGATTGACCTGACAACAAACGATATTATTCGCCGTATTCCGCTTACGAATGCAAGCCCAAGAGAATCCTTCTTCTATGATGGTAAATGTTTGGTAAGTGCTTTCACAGGGAAAGTTTTCCAAGTCGATTACGAAAATGGAACTGTGATTGACAGTAATGACACTCATGGAAAAGCCGAAGCATTATACGCTAACTCAAAAGCGTTATTAGTTACGTCCTCAATGAAAAAAGGAAGTTGGGACAAGGATTCAATTGTCAATGTCTTCATATATCTGCTGGGTGCCGAGGAGAATCCCGAAGTGAGAGTTGCTTCGCGACCGAATCCCGTTACGGATTTTGTTTCAATCACATTCCCAACTTCCGAAACAGTATCGTCGTCACGGGTTGTTATCGCAAATCCGCTTGGCGACAGAATTATTGACAGAGAATTAAATACCACAGAAATTTCCAACGGAGCTGTCGAGCTTAACACGCAAGCACTCCAAATGCCTAATGGAGTTTATTTTGCAGAGATTCAATCAGGAAATAGCGTTTACCGATGCAAATTCGTTGTAAGCAGATAAGCTCCAAAGCCTGATCGGCGTTCCCGCAGAATAGGTTTTGGATTCTGCGGGGCGCGCAGGCAGTTAAAAAGATGGCTTCCGACACGGCTCGATGCCATGAAAAATGCAAGTTTGATTCGTGAGTTGCGTGTAGATTGACTGCGTGAATATTAGTAACTCGTAGAAATATCGACAAATCCCCCAACCACCTTTGCCAAAGGGGGCTAAAGAAAGCGATATGCAAAAAATTGATAATATTGGATATATGGCTTGGAGCGAACCCACGGGTCAACCCGTGGGAATCGTTGATATGCCACAGTGGGGCAAGCCCCACTGCTTCCTGAAAACAGCATGTTAAAACATTGAAACATTAGTATCGGAAGAGAAAAAAACGAGAATTGTAATACTAATACTGTTGGCCTTTGCTGCTCGGCAATCCATGGCTTCGCAAATCACAGAAGACTCCGTCGTGGTCCGCTCGAAGGGGCTGCAAGTGGTTGGCCAGAAATCCAACGACGCGGCCGCTCCGGCGTTCAAGGCTAAAACTGTGCTCTCTCGTAGCCAGATACGCAATTTCTCGGAGAATGATATTTCCAATGCTCTGCAAACGGCTCCCGGCGTCTATATCAAGAGCTATGGCGGATTGGGCGGGCTGAAGACCGTATCTGTCCGCGGTACCACTTCGCAGCAGACCTTAGTCATGATAGACGGAATGCGTATCAATTCGGCCCAGAGCGGAACGACAGACATCGGTTCGATCTCCCCGGCAATAACTGACCACATCGAAATTGCCCGCGGCGGGGCTTCCGCCGTCTTCGGAGGAAATGCAATTGGCGGGGCAATAAATATCCGCACATCCGAAATCTCTCAGAATGCACTCCGGTTCCGCACGTCTTTTGGTGCCTTCGGCGAAAGGACTCTGTCGGCAGAAATGGAAAGGAATTACGACGCTTCCGGCCTATTGGCATCGATCGATTACAGGCATTCCGACGGAGACTATAGTTTCAATATCAATAATTTCGGCAATCGCGAGACTCGCCGCCGCGAAAACAGTGTTTACGACAATTATAACGCCTTCGTGAAGTATTCGACCAACCTTTGGGGCGGGCGCTTCGGAGCGAACCTGCTCGCAGAAGTTAGCGATAGGGGAGTGCCCGGCGCGGTCGTGCAGGGCCACATCGAAAACACAACTGCCCGAATGCAAGACAAGGACATCACTTCGATCTCCAAATGGAACGGACGTTGGGGATTTGCCGACCTGGCCTTCGGATCTGTTCTGAAAATCAGCAATTCATTATACAATTCCAAAGAGGGCTTCGGGCTTATGTCCGATTTCACGAACAGGCAAGCCCAGCTGCACAGCTCGGCCGCTTTTGCGTGGCGCGACGTGTTGATTCGCTTGGTGGCCGAAGGCGAGTTTGCCGACCTGCGTGGGAATATGCTCCAGAAAACTGTTGGCGATTACGCCAAACGCAGCCTTTTCACTCCGGCAGCCGATTTGAAATATTCCATGCGCCTCGTCGCTGGCTTTTCGGCAACCGCCGAGTGTGGGGTTCGCCTGTCCGCCTATTCGGACAATTCGCCGGAATGGTCCCCGATGGCCGGGTTCGTCCTGACGCATTCGTCCATTCCTGCCGTGCTGCGAGCGGAATACTCGAGCAATTTCCGCCCGCCATCGTTCAACGAAATGTATTACCTGAACTATGGCACGTCAGGGCTTCGCCCCGAAAGGTCCCGGACGTACAATCTTGGGCTGGCCAGCGAGCTGTTTCGCGGGATTGTTGCCGAGGTGGACGTTTACAGAATCGACACGAAGGATCAGATCGTATCCGTGCAGAAATCAATTCTGCTGACGAGCGCTTTGAACTTGGACAATACGTTAACTCGGGGCATAGAAATCGCCGTGAGGGGCGCAATTATCGATTCGATTGCTGTGCTTTCGTTGTCGTACACACGTCAGGAAGCGCTCGACCAAAGCGACAGGTCCGAAACCTACGGCCGGCAGTTGGTGTATTGCCCCGAAGAGATTGTAAGCGCAAGCATATCCGGCGCGTTTGGCCGGCTCTCGTACGGAGTGCAGGCTTTCCATGCCTCGCACAGATTCGCAACGCCCGACAATGATTACTACTCAATGCTGCCGGCGTATACCCTTGCGGACGCTTTCGTGGCGTGGAGCCAACGCATTTTGGGCGCGGCGCTGCAATTCAAATTTGAAATAAATAATATCTTTAACGAAAACTATAGCGTAATTTTGAATTATCCCATGCCGCTCCGCTCGTGGAGAATCGGCATAAGGGCTGATTTTGATTAATTAGGTGGGAAAAATGAACAAGAGCTTAGGAAAAATATTATCAATCAAAGCATTGCCGTTGTTGCTTGTTGCGATTTGCACAATGGCGTCGAACCTGGCGGCGCAACCAATCGGCGCCGATACAGTTGTTTATCATAGATTCGGCACGGGAGACCAGAAAACCGGCCAAGACCCTGAATACTTCCCTGCGAACGTCTTTGGCTACCCGGATACAATTGCCAGCGAATACGTGCCGGCCGTGCTGCCGGAATCCGTCTGCTCGCTCGGATTGGGCGGAGAAATCATTATCGGTTTCAAGGATAAAAGAATTGTCGATGGGCCGGGCGTGGATTTCATAGTCTTCGAAAACGCTTTCTATTCAAAGCTTGCAAAAAGACTCTTTGCCGAACCGGCAGTCGTTTCCGTTAGCATGGACGGAGTGAACTTCTTCGAAATACCTTTCGACATAAACACTCTCGACGGATGCGCCGGGACGAGGCCAACTAAAAAACATAACGGATTGGATTGGGACACGAGCCTTTGCGGCGGCAACGGCTATGACCTGGCGGACTTCGGTGTCTCCGAGATTCGTTTCGTCAGGTTGGTCGATACGTCAGGGTACTTGCTGGCGCACCCCGAACACAAATACTACGATGCAACCATAACTGGGTTCGACCTCGACGCAATTGTCGGTTTGTATCCTCGAGAATTGGTTGAACTGACATCGGTAAATGAACCGAGAATTGATCAAATGGTTAAAATTAGCCAAAATGGTGATATTGCGACAATTGAGTGTAATGGATTCTCCGGCGCAAGTGCAAAAATATTCTCGGCAACATCGGAATTGGTATATTCGGCAAACTTCAATAATCGCATGGAGATACGCCTGTCCGAAATGCCGTCAGGGATGTATTTTGCCGTTGCCGAAGCCTTCGGCCAGAGGGTTGTGGCGAAGATTCTTGTAGCGCACTAAGGCTATTTGACGCCTAAATTTTGTTTGGCACATACATTGCAACAGATGATTAGTATGTTGGATTGGAAAATGTGCGAAACAGTGAAAAGAATAATACGAATCATAATAATACTTGCAATTTTGACGTGCTCGGCCGGATCTGCCATATCGCAGACCATAACGATGACCCGCTCGGACACGGACTCGCTCCGCAAAGGCTTCATTACGGCTGGATACATGTTTGGAGTGGATATAAACGTGGACAGCATCAGGAATTGCAATCGTGTTATATTTGAATTGCGCTACACCCATCCCGAGCTGATCAAATTCTCCGCTTGGAGCGCGTTCTATACGGACGAAGAGAAGTTCATGGTGGTCAATCCGCAATCTGAAATTACAGGCGGCTATGGCTCTGTCTATGTGGCCGTGATCATTGGCGAAAATCGATTGTCCAAGGGAGTGGACGACCCGCGAGCGATTCATTTGGACTTCGTGGTCTCGCAATCGGCAACGCACAATACAGCCATCACTTTCGACTTCCTGAAACCATTCGCCATTGTCGTGAAGGACAACATTGACTCCAACGTTACATTGGCTTCGGAAAACACAAACATGACTGTCCACGGATATGTGGACGTATGGCCCGGCGACGCGGACAACAGCGGCATGGTAACGAACGACGACTTCACACAGATCGTCAAACTACTTGGCTACGGCTACGATACAAAAAAGACAAAATGCTTCAAACGCCGCTCGGCGAGTTCACTTTGGAAGGCGCAGCCCGTGCTCGCATGGGACAGCATCGTGGCCTCCCATGCCGATACAGACGGAAATGGATACATCACCGTGGACGATTGCCTAATCGTATTTTTAAATTTCAAAAAAACAAAAACTGCTAAAATACAAGCAGTTCCTGCTGGGAATTTCCCACCGAGCGAATCGCGCTCTCCGATTAGCCGGAGCAGTGCAATTAAAAGGATTCCTGTTTATATCGATGCCGAGAGGTCATACATTGCCGTGGCCGGATCCATCGCAATGGCCGATACGAACGTGAGGATTCTCGGATTGGAACGCGGCGGCCAACTTGCTTCGGGCGATTTATTCTTCAAAATTGCCGACAGCGGGCAATCTGTTGATTTCACTTTGGGCACGGCCGAAAAGGACCAATTCATCGATCGGCATGGCGAGCAACTCTTCATCGTATGCGAAGCCGGTTCGGACAATTCTTCGTTTGCCGCTGATATGAAAGCCATCTCGCCGGATGGGAATATTTTCGCAATTTCCGCCTTCACCCCCGCGGCCGATACCGAAACCACGAAAAATGTGTTCTCATTGCAAAGTATAGGAGACAATACAATTATTAGATGCAAAACTGAGCAATCCATTTCGGCAACGCTGTACAACAGTTTGGGCGAGCGGCTCGGTGCGTTTCCTAACATCTTTGGCGAAATAATAATCGATACTGCTCCACTGGCTTCGGGAGCATATTTCGTGGAATGCAGCACGCGCGACGTGAAAGAAATGCTTCAATTCTCAGTTATTCGATAGGGTAGGGGCACGGAAACTCGTGCCCAAACTATCGCCAATCAAATCAAAAACTGTTCGCTAAACCCCTTATCCCTTCCTTGCGCGGCCGTATGCGTCGGCCATTATCAATGCTTCGGCCACCATCGACGGAGTTACCGCTCCTGCCTCGTGGTGGATGCTTTCCTGTGGCGCGCACGATTTCTCGGCCACCGTCCAAAGGTCTTCTTTGGTTGGATTCTCGATCCCGATGCCGGCAAGCGTTGTGGGCAGCCAAATAGATTCGCAGAACGAATAAACCTCGTCCAATTCTTCGGGGTCGGCATCAGTCATGTGCAGTTGTGTCAGTACGCCGAAGGCGACTTTTTCGCCGTGGTAGAACGAATGGGTTGCGCCCAGTGCGCTCAATCCGTTGTGAACCGAGTGCGCGGCCGCCAAGCCCGAGCTTTCGAATCCGATGCCGCTGAGCAGTGTGTTGGCCTCGACCACTCTCTCGAGGGCGGGCGTTACTGCTCGATTGCGGCAGGCGATTGCGGCGGCTTCGCCATAATTGATAATTGTTTCGTAGCAGAGCTTGGCAAGGTTCAGAGCGGATATAGTGCTGTATCCGCCGCATTCGTTCATCGAGCGGGCGCGCTGGCAATCCCTGGCCTCGAACCAAGTGGCGAGCGCGTCGCCCATGCCGGCGATTAGGAATCGCACCGGAGCCTCGGCAACAATCCGAGAATCGACCAAGACGGCCTGTGGATTGGACTTCATATAGTAAACCGATTCAAACACGCTATTTCGGTCGTATATAACGGCGCATCCGCTGCACGGTGCGTCCGTGGAGGCGATCGTGGGGAACACGATTACCGGCAGTCCGGCGCGGTCGGCTGCGATTTTTGCCGTATCGATGGCCTTTCCGCCGCCCATTCCGACGACGACGTCCGCTTGGGCTGCCCGCATCAGATCAGCGACGCGCCCCAGCTCCTGCTCGCAGCATTCGCCGCCGAATTCGGCGACGCTTGCCGAGCCGTTAGCGAAGTCAGGCAGTTTGTCGGCCAGCACTTTTCGGGCAGTGCGCGAAGCAATTACGAATGCTTTCCGGCCAAATCGAGAGGCCAGTTCAGGCAATTGTTGGATTGCATTTTCGCCCTGGATGTACTTTCCTGGGAATGCAGCTACGAAGTATTTTTGCATATTCATTTATTATTCCATATCGTTATGAATTTGAACTGTCTTGGATGGCCGGCGAACCAGAAGTCCTACGCCAGCGGTCGATTAGCATAGAATACCCAATACCGGCGACCGGAATTGCTGTGTTGATTATATAAACTTGGAATCGCGGTTCCAAATTCACCGAGGCAATCAGTAGGGTATAGTAAACGAAGAAACTCGCCACCACGGGCGCATACGCCGGAAAGGGCGCTTGCTTCCTGCTCCGAAGGCTCAGGGCGAGCCACAGGGCGAATCCGATCGATACGACAAGCGTCATTGCCTTGTAGAGCAATGAATCGCCTTTCTTTGCGTACGGGTCTATCGTCCAAAGGAATGCGGCCCTTTTTGTTGCGATATAAAGCGATTTCAAAGGATTGGCTTTGATGAACGTAAGGGCTTCCTCTTTGAATATGCTGTCCTTGGCAATCTCGAAATGCGAATCGTACGGAATTGAATCCAACCGAGCGGAGAGGTATTTGAAATCGTCCATTCCCACCCAAATTCTGCTCTTGTCCACTCCGTAGAATCCGCCGGTCGCTTTGTCGTTGAAGCCACGCCAAACCTCGTACCACGGGTGGGACACCACGGGCACAAAAGTATTGAAAATCCTATAATTCCGAATTGTCCACGGCGCCACCACCACTAAGCCGATCGCCAGCCCAATCGCGGCAGACCTGAGCGAGTTCGGTGTTTGCTTTTTGAGCCGCTTGGCAAGCGAAAGGCCAATCAGAACAAGAAATCCAACGACGAAATATGCCAAAAACTCGCTTCGGACAAGCGTCATTAGACCGCACAGGAAGCCGAGCAATGCGAAATGCTTTGTTCGTTGGCTTCGGAGGCTCGCCACCGCAGCGAACAGAATTGCGATAGCCAAGAAATGGTAAAAAACCGAGCCGGTGAAGGTCGTGATCGAATACGCCGCAGGTAGGAATACCGCGCCAATAGCTGCTGCGATAAGGGCAGACCGAGCCGTGTGAACGTACGAAACGAAGCGCCAGATCAGGTAAACAGTGGCCGTACCGACTATCGAATGGAAAACCATCATCAAAACGAAAGCAAGAGTGCAGTCCCTAAAAACCGATAGAAACAGGTAGATGACAAATGGACTGAGCGGCGGCAGCACTGCGCAGCCGTATTGGCGGGGTTCCTGCTGCTGGGCGATTCGCTCAGGGGCGAGCGGATAGTACTGCTCGTGCATGGTGAATCCGTTCCCGGCCAACATATTCCTGGCGATCATGCCGTGTTCGTACATCTCAGGGCGGCCAATATCCGGTACAAGTGCAATAAAACCAATCCTGAGCGCGAAAGCCATCAGAAGGATGATATATAATTTTTGTTTTGTGCTTTTCATGTTTCTATTTAAAATAATACGATTCGGTATCTATTGTTCTACTTCAGAGTGTTATGAGTCTGTTGAAAAAGTAACTCTGTGCCATCCTACGGGTTAACCCGTAGGTTCGACCCAAGTCATATCTTCAATATAATCAATGTATTAGCAAAAATCCTTTCTTTAGCCCCCTTTGAAATAGTGAGTTGGGGGAATTCACTATATTTCAATGGCTTACCGCAATGTTTGCAGTGGGTTGTAACCCATTGTTGCCAATCATGTACTTTATCATCAGCCGCTTATGCCTTTGCAAAATCAATATTCTGAACAAAGATCAACTTATTTCCTCCAGAGCAAGCCATTTCTTTGTGCATGCCGATGAAGATTGCCCGGAGACAATAAAAAAAACTCTTCCAATTTAATCAAAAGGAAGAGTATATTCAAGTTTTTCCTATGTAATATTTTCAGCTTATTTCAAAGATGAAAAAGAACAATTTATTCTTGAGTATTTTTGGAGCCATCATTCAACGATAAATTTTGTTGTAAAGATTTGTTGTGTGCCTTGATTCAGGCAAAGGAAGTAAGTTCCTGTAGTCAAATCGTCTCTTGTGATCGCGATCGAACTACCGCTGACGTTTTTCATGGATTTAACAACTTCGCCGAGGGCGTTATAAATCTTTAATTCTGCATTGGAAACGGGCGCGGCAAGGTTCAGAATTGCAGTTGTTTTTAGCGGGTTCGGAGCCAAAAATGATTCGCTAATCTGATTGTTGCCCGTTACTGGACTGAAACCACTTGATTCGGTTCCATTGCTTACGCTGGTGATTAATACTCTGATGAAAATATTAGAATCAATTCCCGGATTAAAGTGATTACGGCCTTCAATAGTGAGGGCGAAAATTTGAACCCACGAATTCAGGTTGATCATTGTGGGAATGTTTAGATTGTCAATTGCCGTTCCGCTTTCATCATCGAGTTGTAAAGCAATATGATTCTCGTCGTAGTAAGGCAATGACTCGGAATATGTGTTCTTATAGCTTCTAAAAAGAGTGCCATCAGAATAACACGAATATGATTCATGCTGTACGAAAAAATCATTAAGAACCTCTGTGAGGAAATTAACACTGTACGGGTGAGTTCTAAACCGCAAGTTGTTGATTGCGAGATCGAATCCAGCACCGGGCAAATCCGTCCAATAATCGGACACTGTTGGGAAATCATTCTGATCGATGGAGTTCAGCGGGTATTTAATTGTACCAACCAAAGTATCTCCAAGACTAATTGAATTGTTGGTTGCGTTCATCCTGTCTTCGATGCAAATTACAGTTCCCTTAATATAAAGGGTGTGCAATTGAGCATTTGAGGAGGCGATCGCACATATCAGCAAAACCACTGACACGAGTAAAAATTTTGAGACTTTCATAAAGACTCCTTAATATAAAATTGATTTTTAAAGGTTTAGGTGTTCACGTGAACCTACAATTATAATAACACTTGTTTTTTTGATTTGTTACAGAATTCTAAATATATGCTTCTATTAAGATTTGTGAGGGCGTATAACCCATGCTCTGGGGCTAACTTGCTTCATTTGGCCTTCGTGGGCGTCCATGGTTGTTGTACTGGGTAGGGGCGAGGTGATCTCGCCTCACATTTATATGGTATTCCTAAACTAATTAGGTTCCATTATATTTTGAATGGGTATTGAACCAAAAACAATTCTGAACTTTCCAGAAACTGTTGGAATTTTCAATACCGCGTAGCGATTAAATTGTGGTAGATGTATGTTTTTTCGAATGTGCAACCTCGTAGAGGTTAAATTTTCAGTTTTATTAAGCCACCCGAATCTAAGTTGCAAATGTAATAATTCAATCCCTACGGGATATCAAAGAGCCAAAAGCTTCGAAACCTACCAAAATCTAATCGCGACGCGATATTCTAAGAAATACTTACGTAGATTGAGCAATCAACAGCCCACACA
Source organism: uncultured Hyphomicrobiales bacterium (assembly GCA_964610885.1). Lineage (GTDB taxonomy): Bacteria > Bacteroidota > Ignavibacteria > Kapaibacteriales > UBA2268 > CAZSWR01. Next base: position 17,877 of record CAZSWR010000025.1, read on the forward strand.
AAGCGATATAGAACACAAAAAAACGGCTCTTTAACGTTTTATGATGGTTGGTTCCATTAGGCATCTGAAGCAGTAGAAGTTGAATCAGGGAGTTATTCATCTCGCCATAAGATTTCTAACCACCCCTGAAACCCATTGCTACGCAACGGATTTCTTTGGGGCTGTCTCAAAAGTGTCATTCTCAAGCGAAGTGAAGAATCCATTGTCATCCATAAATCATTACAATATATGGATGTTTCACTTCGTTCAACATGACCCCAAAACAGTTTTTCTGGCTTTTGAGACATTCCCATAAAGGGGAGGTGTTCAAATTTAAATATCTTACCCACACAAAGCGTTATTGAACAAAAAACTCTTCCAATTTCATCAAAAGGAAGAGTAAAATAAAAGACATTATTAGATACTTGATCAATAACCCAGAATCAATGCATCTTAGAAAAACGCATTCTTCACCTTGTCGAAGAAGTCTTTGGATTCTTTCTTCTCTTGTTTGGCTTTGGGATGCAGGCTTTCCATTTGCATCAATTCCTTGAGCGCGGTTTTGTCTTTCTGCGAAAGGGAAGTGGGGACGTAAACGTTCACATAGACCATCTGGTCGCCCTTGCCTGAAGAATTAAGGTGCGGGATGCCTTTCCCTTTCATGGTGATGACGGATCCGGGTTGGGTGCCGGAATCGATTTTAATCTTCTCGGTGCCGTAGAGCGTGGGCACTTCTTTTTCGGTGCCGAGCGCCGCCTCGGGGAAGCTAATAGTTATGTGGTGGATGACGTGGTCGCCTTGGCGCCGGAATTCTTTGTGTTCCTTTTCCTCCATGATGACGATGATGTCGCCCGCTTGGCCGCCACGGCGTCCGGCATTGCCTTCGCCGCGCATCGAGAGGTAGTTGCCGCTCTCCACGCCGGCCGGCACGTTCACCTTCACGGTTTGTTCGCCCTGCGCCCGTCCCTCTCCTCGGCACGCCGGGCAATGCTCGGCGATGATTTGGCCCGTGCCGCCGCAAGCTGTGCACTGCTGGATATTGACGAATTGGCCGAACATCGAGCGGGACACTTGGCGCACCTCGCCCGCGCCGCCGCAGGTGGGGCATGTGTGGTAGCCCGATCCGCTTTTGGCGCCCGTTCCGTTGCATTCGGAGCATTTCACTTGTAGTTTTATCTTAAGAGTTTTTTCGGTTCCAGTCGCGATTTCTTCCATCGTGAGTGGCAACCGGATTTTTACGTCCGATCCGCGCTCGCCCTGGCTTCGGCGTTGCGAACGCCCGCGCCCGCCGCCACCGCCTCCGAAAAAGCTATCGAAGATGGAGCCGCCCATACCGCCGCCGGAGAAAATATCGCTGAAATGAGAGAATATATCCTCGAATCCCCCGTAGTTATGGACGTCGCCGCTACGCATTCCGGCGTGGCCGAATTGATTGTAGCGCGCGCGTTTGTCCGTATCGCCCAAAACTTCGTAGGCCTCGGTGGCCTCCTTGAATTTCTCTTCGGATTCTTTGTCGTCGGGATTCCTGTCCGGATGGTACTTTAACGCAAGTTTGCGATACGCTGACTTTATTTCGTCAATGCCGGCATCGCGGCCCACACCGAGCACTTCATAATAATCTCTTTTTTCCATTTTATTTCGTATAATTAATCAACATATTTAAGACTCAAGAGCAATTCAGATCTTTCGTTTTTAAGCGCCAAGCCTATTCGGCAGCCTCTTCGGGTGCGCCGGCGGACGTAACCACTTTGGTGTGGCGTAGCACTTTATTTTTAATCATATAGCCGGGCTGCACCTCTTGGATAATGTGTCCCTCGGGAATTTCCGGCGAAGGGATGTGCATCATCGCTTCGTGGAAGTCCACGTCGAAAGGCGTGCCGACGGTGTTTTCGATCGGTTTGACGCCTGCCTCTTCAAATTGCCTCTGAGCTTTCTGATATATGAGTTCGATACCGGTCAGAAGCGCGTTGTAGTCTTCGCTTTTCTTGCCGTGTTCGATTGCGGCCTGCAAATCGTCGAGGACAGTGATCAGCTTGAAGAGCAGGCGCTCGTTTGCGTAGTCGATCAATTCTTCTTTTTCTTTGATTGTGCGGCGGCGCAGGTTTTCCATTTCGGCTGCGAGGCGCATCAGCTGATCCTTCATCTCGTCGCGCTCGCGTTCTGCCTTCTCTGCCCTGTCGTCTGTTTGCTGTTCGGGCGCGGCAGTGGACTGGGTCTCTTCTTGCTCTGGCGCGGCTGTATCCTTTTCGTTTTCAACGAAATTTACCGGGATTGTCTTATCTTCATTTTTCATGTAGGTATTGTATAAATCCTTAATTTTATTTGTGGTTGACCGCAGAGGCCGATTCTGTTGATTTTTGTCTTCCATAATACTTTCCTGCTTTAATCATTAATACAAACTAATGCAAAATGATTCATTTCAAACGCAAAAAAATGTAAAAAAAACCTTCAATTCCAATTGCGAAAAGCACCCGCGCGGAGCAACTAACCCGTCGATTCGTGGCTGCCAAATGGCTTCGGCAGAACGGGCCATATTATTTTCCTTGGCGTTGGTGCTTTGTCATGTCATAGTCTCATTGCGCAAGAATTCCAAAATGAAAAACCTGCAACAACAAAATTACGAAAAAAATGAAGAATTGTTGAAACAAATATTACGAGATGCCCTGATTGCTTTTTTCTTTGATCAAAAATGGGCCAAGTTCGGCGCTCAGCACTCCGAGCATCATTATTGCAGCGCCAGCGGCTTCGCGATTGGAAAGCACCTCGCCGGCGGCAAAGAAAGCAAATATATAAGCAAAAATCGGCTCGAGCGAGAATATCAGCGCTGCCTTCACCGGAGTGGAATACTTCTGCACGCTCGTATGGACGATGGTTATCACAAACGAAGCTGCAATGCCATTGAATAGGAGCGAAGTGATCAGGTTCTCGTTGAACGTGAGGGCCAAGCTGCCATTGAATTCAAAAATCAGAAAAAACAAAATTGCCACGGGCAGTGCGCCAATGAATTGGAACGAAACCATCTGCATATTCTGTGCGATGCCCCTTTTGTCGCGTGTGAAAATGTCCATGTACGTGATGTACAACGCCCAAAATGTGGTGGAGAGCAGTGTCAGTATGTCGCCTAAGTTGACGTTGTCAATATCTGGCTTCGTGAAGACCCACAGGCCGACCGAAGCAATCGCAACGCCTGCTTTCTGCCAACTCGATACTCGCTTGCGTTCGACCAAGAAAAAGACAAATGGAGTGATCAGGACGGTGAAACCCGTGATGAAAGCAGATTTGGAAATGCTCGTATAGGCCAGGCCATAGGTTTGCAATTCAAACCCGGTGATGAAGAACCATCCGAGTATCATTGCCTGGAGGGCAGTCTTTTTATTAACTGACCGAAGGTGCTTCCCGAAGAAAGCAATGCACAGCACAAGGGCGATCGAAAAACGAAGAATTATATACAGCGATGGAGGGCAGTCGTTGAGGCCCAATTTGGTGAAAAGGAAAGTTGCTCCCCAGCCCAAAGTCATCAGCAACAACCAGAGTTCGGCCTGCCACGATTTCAAAGATTCCTCCTATTCGGCAAAAAAGTAGTTCAAATTAGTCGAAAGCCGGCCTTATTTCTTTGGCTTTTTGTTCCTTAGCTTTCTGCTCTTTGGCTTTCCGTGCGGCCTTTTCGTGGCGCAATTTGTTGTAATCGACCGATTCGTGAATCTCGACGCCCGGGCGGATGACGCCTCTGGCCCGAAGGGTGTCCTCGGCGGTGATGTAGCGCTGCTTGTTGCGAAGCACGCCACGGCTGGATTTGGGAATCTGCTTGATTGGGATGAGCGCTTCTTCGTATTCCATTGGATTCGATGGCAGCAGCACAAGGTTTTCGCGGTTATTTTTTGAGTCCAGCCACGGGCCACCTTTTTTCCGGGTCCAATCGAATACATCGATGATCAGCACAGGCGTGCCGGAGAATGGGACGAAACGACCCGTTGTTGAGTCTTTTTTTGCTCCTTTGCCCCACGAATACAGCCATTCGGCGTCCTCTTTGAATTGCCGGATGCAGGAGTGCGAAACGGGGCGGCCGGGCATGTCGAACTGATGGAAGGCATTGCCGGCCTCGAGGTGTATGTTCCACGTCCAGGGCAGCACCCAAGAGCTGTCAATCGAGGAATGGCGCAGCCTCTGGCGCCAATTCATGGCGTAGCGGCCGGGATATGTTTGCGATGTTTCTTTTCCGGTATTGCCGGCGGCGAATCGTGTCAGCTTGCCGTATTCATAGCAGGCATAGGCCTGGTATTTGTTCGAGACGATAATAATTTTCGGAATGTCTCTGGCTTCGTAGTAATAATTGGGGAAGCAAGAATATGCGCGGACGTCTTCGATAATTGTTTCGGGTGCGATGATCGTATCGCCCACACGGAAGTAGCGCAATTCTTTGCGGTTCATCGTGCGGATGATACGCGATTTGTCGAATTTTTTCTTGTCGTCCGGATCGCCCAGCGGGAAGCGCGCGAGAATCTCGCGTAGTTCCTTTTGCGAACGGATTGCATAGCGTTTGTATTTAATCAAAGGGAACGAGTCCGGCGTGAATTTCTTCCTGAATTCGGCGATTGAGTCGTTTTTGGCCCGTTCGATCGAATCTTTAATTGCTTCGGCAGCTTTCGCTTCGGATTGCTTCTGCTTGCAGGACGCTCCGCCAAGGGCCAGAAAGGTTGCGAAAGCACTAATCAGTATCGTTGAGAAATATCTGTTAAATAACGGCTTCATCTAATTCCAAAAAATACAAACAACAAACAACAAAAATACGAAAAAGTCTTCTAATATAAAGAAAAATGAATTCATATCCATCCTTCAATTCATCATTGCGCTGCCCTTGAAAAACAAAGCGTCAGCCGCCACCATTCTACGCAATATCAAAAAAGTTAGTGTCGGTACGGAATTGCCTCAGGAATTCGCGGCGGACATTTCGGTTCGATGATTTTTGCATTCGCGGGTCGGAATCGATCAAATCGAAGGCACATTTCCTGGCGCGGGCGATCATGTCTCCGTCCGTAACCAAATTCACGAAACGGAAATTGGGCATACCGCTTTGCTTGGTTCCCAAGACGTCTCCCGGGCCGCGAAGCTCCAGGTCGGTTTCGGCGATTTTGAATCCGTCGCTCGTTTCCTCCATGGCCCGAAGCCTGATGACGGCGCTCTTCGCGTCAATTTCCCCGCCCAGTTGCCGCTTGCCGATCTGGTATTCGTAATGGTCCTTCGTGGAGAGGAAACACCAAGATTGGTATTGACCGCGACCCACGCGGCCACGCAATTGGTGCAACTGCGAAAGGCCGAACCGTTCCGCATTCTCGATCAGCATAACGCTGGCGTTCGGGATGTCGATGCCCACCTCGATGACCGTGGTGGCCACGAGGATGTCGTATCTTTTGTTCAAAAAATCGCGCATTGTTTCGTCTTTCTCGTACCAAAACATTTGCCCGTGGAGCAGCCCTACGCGGAATTCCGGGAAAACTGAATCCTTCATCAGCTCGTAGTGTTCGACGGCGCTCTTCAGGTCCATTTTGTCGGACTTTTCGACCAATGGATACACGATAAACGCTTGGCGGCCCGCCCGGATCTCATCGCGAATGAAATCATAAGTGGAGGAAATTTTGCTCTCGAAGACGACTCGCGTTTTGATCGGCAATCGGTTTTTGGGCATCTCGCGTATAATCGATACGTCCAAATCGCCGTAAAGCGTCAGCGAAAGCGTGCGCGGAATTGGAGTGGCAGACATCACTAAAATATGCGGGGCAATCCCGCCCGAGGCCCCAAACGAAGCGCCAGCCAACGATTTCAGTTCGGCCCGCTGCGCCACGCCGAATCGGTGTTGCTCATCGATAACGAGCATTGCCAAACGGTTGTACTCGACAGAACTCTCGAACATCGCATGTGTGCCAATGATTATGTCTGCTTTGCCGGTGCGAATCTCTTCCAGGGCTTGGTTGCGGACTTTCGTTTTCTGCCCGCCGACCAATTGCACAACGTTCACGTCCAGCCCGGCCACGAGGTTCTTGATCGAGATATAATGTTGCTCGGCGAGGAGTTCGGTCGGGGCCACCATGGCCGCCTGGCAATCGTTGTCGATGGCCATGAGCATCGACAGTACGGCCACAATAGTCTTGCCCGAACCGACGTCGCCCTGTAGCAGCCGATTCATCGGTTTGCCCGATTTGAAATCCTGGCCGACCTCTCGGAGTGTGCGTTTCTGGCCGGCTGTCAGCTCGAAGGGCAGGCTGTCGTACAGCTTACGGGCGCGCGGGCTTTTCGGGTCCAGCACGGGCGCCGATTCCACGGTTTTAATCCCAGCCTTGCGGAGCGCCAGAAACGTCTCGAAGAAGAAAATCTCATCGAATTTCATGCGCTCGCGGCTGCGTTCGATCATCTCGGCGGATTCGGGAAAATGCAGGTTTTTAATTGCATCATGTAGCCCAAGCAGGTTCTCGCGTTGCAGAATTTCTTCGGATAGCGTTTCCTGGATTTCGGGCAGCTCTTTGTTCAGCGCGGCGACGAGCGCCGTGCGCAGTTGGCGGGTTGTGAACTTGAATGTACGCATTTTCTGCGTCAGCGGATAGACGGGCAGAATCGCGCCGGAGGAATATTCTTCCTCTTCGTCGGGGTCGAAATGCTCGATTTCCGGGTGGTTGAACTTCACGGTCATGCCCTGCCCAAGCTCCGGCAGGCCGCTGATGGTCAGTAGTTCGTTTTCTTTGATCGAATTATTAAAGAAATCGATATAGTTCCAAAAAGTGATTTCGCCATGCCCGCCGGACGAATCGCGCAGGCTGACGATCAGCATACGGCGGTTCTTGCCGAAATGGTGTTCGCGCTTTCGCTCCACGCGGGCCACGACGGTAACCTCCGTGCGCGATACGAAATTCTTCGCTGCTATGTCTTGGAATTCGGAACGCTCCTGAAGCATGCGGACAGCGACGGCGCGCAGTGTGGCCATTTGCTCGCGGTGCACGTAGTCCCGAGGAAAATAGAAACAAAGGTCGCGAATGGTTGTAATTCCGTCCTCGGCCAATGCCTTGGCTCGCTGCGGCCCGATACCTTTAATGTATTGAAGCGGGGAACTGTCTGTTTCTTTTTTCGTTGTCATTGACTCGTTATAACCAAGAAATTTATTAATTTTGAAATAAAAGATTTATCAATTTTTATATTAGGTTATCCGATGAGTTTAAAAATACGAATTATTTCCTTGATAATGATACTTTTTGCAGTGTCATGCTCGAAGAAGCAAACATTCGACGAACCGAAGTTCAACGAGTTTATGAAAATTACCTCGGAAACAATCGAGACTTTCGACGGTAAGGATTCGATGAAGATATTGGTCGAATACTCGTATCCGTCCGATTCCTCGATTTTCTGGACTTCGGCGGTCTACAAAAACACAGCCGGCCAAGTGGTCCGCGAGGTGAAGCGCGAGTTGGACAAAGCAGGCTTCCCGCGCATAGAAATGATGACCCAAGGCGGCAAGCTCGTCCAGACGATCGTGCTCCAATACAACGCAAAAGCTATGCTGCCCGAATCCAAAATTGCTTACAATGGCGACACCATCGAGGCAAATCTGAGCATGAAGGAAATCACAGTTTTCGATACCGCCGGTTTCATGGCCTCGAAAGAAATCATCAACTATGCACCGGAAGCGGATTTCCGCAACGAAGAGGGCACTCGCGAAATCGCCCACTACATCTACAGGTTCTTGCCGCCGCCGCCCGCCCGACCCAAAGGCCCCAATGCCTATTTCTCGTGGATCGAATCGGGGAAGACTTTCTTCCATCCGAGCATAGCAAAGGACGTGAAAGGCAAATTCAAACCCGGACAGTTGCTGACTTCGATTAATGCAAAATTCAACGAACAAGGGCTGCCGACGCAATACATTGCTAACAATAACATGATCAATAACAAACACAACGAATACTTCTCGACCGACCTGAACGGCTTGGGCAGCTTGCAATCCATCACCGGATGGAACGACGAAGCCAAATCCAAACAAAGCGCCGGCAACACCGAATTCGCCATCGAATACGACGGCAACGGCTGGGTGGCCGAGGTAGTCCAATCGCTCTTCAGCGAAAAAGAACAAATGTTCGAAATCGAAATTCGTCGCGAGAAATATGACTGGATCGAGGTTCCATTCCAAAACAAACTCGGGCTGTACAACGAAGCCTCCGTCAGGAAAGAATCAACCAACCCCGAGACGAAGAAAACAACCGTCAGCGAAACGAAAATCGAGAAATTTGCCGACGGCGAGAAAGTGGTCGTGGAACGCGAAGGAACCACATCGGGCCAGGATGACAACAAAAAGGACGAACTTACAGTGAAGAGAAGAATTTCAAGCAAATACACAGTGATTCGCAAGTAATTGCTTACGTGGGCTACTTCACCGTGCCCGATCCGCCGTCCACCGAAATGGTTTGGCCGGTAACGTAGAGCGGGGCGGAAGCGAAAAATTTAATCACTGCAACCACATCTTCGGGCCGGGCGTAGCGCCCCATCGGGATTCGGTTCAAAGGTGGCCTCGAGGCCGAACTTTCCGTAGGTTCGGCCTCGAACATTATATACCCGGGCGCGACGCAATTGACGGCAATGCGCGGCGCCAACTCCCGAGCTAAGGATTTGGTCAGTTGGAGCACGGCGGATTTCGAGACGTTGTACGCAATGCGGTGCCGCCACGTTTCAAATGCGCCGCGGGATGCAATATTGATGATTCTTGCCCCCGGGCCAGCCAAATCGGAAAAGTACTTCGAGCAAAGGAATTGGGCGCGCAGGTTGATGCTATTTGTGGTGTCCCAAACTTCGGCCGATAGCTCGCCGATCGGGGCCGGAGGCGGAAAGACGCCTGCATTGTTAACCAACAGGCAGGGCGGCCCGAGCTGTTCGGCGAAGAAATTGAATGAGGCGCGGATTTCATCTTCGTTGCGGAGGTCTGTCCGCATCGAGCAGGCCGCGACGCCCGAGCCAAGAAGCTCCGATAGGGTGGAGGCGGCGCTTTCGGTAGAAGATTTGTAAGTGAAACCAATTTGCCAGCCTTCGGAAGCGAGCGCCAGCGCGATAGCTCGACCCAATCGGACTGCGCCGCCGGTGATAATTGCTGTTTTCATATTACCTTTGAATTACAAATTTGCACGAATCGGCCCGGTCGCCAACAATTGTTTCGAGTGTGTAGCTGCCCTGCGGCAAGGAGTTTACCTGAACCGAGAATTCGCCCTCGCCGTTTGCAAAGGCTTCGCCAGTTAGTACCTTGGCGCCGCCGATGTTGAAGATTGAGTATTTAACCCGTTGCGAAATTGCATTCGAACTGCTGACTTTTATATTGTCTCCGGCCGGGCATGGAGCCACAAGCAACCGATTGGCAGCGCTTTCGGGCGCGGCGTGGAGTTGCTTGTCGTTGTGGAAAATGAAGTTGCCGTTTCGGCTCCAGTTCGTATAGGCCACGTCAAGCCGAGTTGAATATTCGTAAACAATATCAATATCGTTTGCGGAGAATGCCTCGGGCGCGAAGCTGATCCAGCCGTTTTCGCGGTCGAAGCAATAGTGCAGCGGCAGAACTGATGCGCTTCGGGAGCTGACGGAAACAATCCGCTCGATCGGCGAGTGGTCGAAGTAGTATGCAGTTCCGCCATTCTCGCGCTTGATCACTTTCTGAGTTGCTCTTTTTATCATTTTCCTTTCGGGATCCGCCGCCACGATAACTTCGGAAATGCCTTTCGATGAGGATTTCCATTCGGGAACCGAAGAATAGGAGCCGGAGTGGTTTTCGTAGATTTCCAAGGGGGCGTTTGCAATTCCGGTCGCAGGATAGCCCCAAGAGCCGATGAGCAATTCCGGCTGCCCATCGCCGGTCAGGTCTGCCAGGGCCGCGCCGGAGTAGTAGGCGCCCTCGGCGGAAACGAAATCGGGCGACTGGGCGAAATGATCGCCTTTGTTCAAATAAATCTGGAATTTCCCGTCGCCTCCGATTTGGCAATTCTGAGTGAATACCAAATCAATCAAACCGTCCGAATTAATATCGCCGGAGGCAATTGAATTGCCATAGGAAACGTCGGCAGACAGCCACGAAGGAGTGGTTTCGAGCGTGGAGCCTTGGTTCAAATAAATCCGGTTTTTGCTGCGTTCATAAGCGCAGACGAGGTCCAAGCGTCCGTCCGAATTAACATCGGCCCAATGCACATCCATAGCGTATCCGGCGTCGGCGCATTGCCATTCGGACGAATCGGCCAGCACTCCGTTGTGGTTGAAGAAGATGCGGACATGGTCGGGCTTTTCGTCGTAGGATTCGCCTGTGGCAGCGGCCAAATCGGGATAACCATCGCCATTGGCGTCGCCAAACGAACACGAGAACGTGTATAGTTCGTCCCTCGACGTCCACGAAGGAGTTTTCTCGAGTTCTGTGCCTGTGTTCATGTACAGCTTGATTTTTCCTGCCGATTGGAACCTTCCCGTGCCGAGATAGACCGAAACGGCAACGTCGGGGCGCCCGTCTTTGTTCACGTCGGCTATCGAGAGGTGCCCGTGGTAATCGATATCGTCGGACTGCCAATCGGGGGATTTGTTGTATTTCATGGCCAATGAATCGAAATAGAACACCATCACGCGCGATCGGGCCATATCGTTCCCGCAGGAAACAACGAAGTCGAGCCAACCATCGCCGTTAATATCGGCAAAAGCGCCGCCGGTGGAGTAGAACTGGCCAGCCACGGAGTTCCATTCGGCAGTCTTGCCAAGTTCGATTTGCGCGTGCGCATTTACGCAAAAAAAGCAAAGAAGCATAAGCGCAAGTAAGTTTTTCATAAGTTTATCGATTTATATCATTCCTAAGATGAATTAATTGCATTTGTCATTCCCGCGCAGGCGGGAATCTCATCTTGAGTTTGGTGGTTACTTATCTCACAAAGCTAATGAAAAATTGTTTTCATGCAGAAACGATCTTTCAAAAAAGTATTCTCGTTTCGAATGCTTGTCAGCTTGCCCAAGTGCTCCTACCACCTGTGTAGTTGGTTCGAATATGCCATCACCACATCATCTCAAATTGTTCGTTAGAAAACCCCCAATCCTTAAATCCCTTTCTCCCAAAGGGCGAAAGGGACTTCCCATAAAACACGTTTTCTTTCTCCCTTCTCCCGTCGGGAGAAGGGCCGGGGATGAGGGCTTTAATGAACAATTTGGGATCATCACATCAAATTGATTTCCATCCAATGGCACCACGGGAAACTAAATTACAGAAAATTCTCAATAAAAACAAAAAGCCCCGCTACCTTGCGAAGGGAAACGGGGCTTATAAACACACACCAAGAATTATTTCAGTTTTTCAGAAGAATGAATTCATTATTATTTATCCATACTTCATTGCGCTGAGCTTATTCGAGTTCCATCAGGAGAGTGCCTTTGGGGACCATCGAATCGAGGTTCGAGTAGATCTTTTTGACACGTCCGTCCTTTGGGGCACGGAGTTCGTTGCGCATTTTCATTGCTTCGAGAATTAGCAATTTGTCGCCTTTGCGGACTTGTTGGCCCTCTTGGACGAATAACTGGCGAACCGTGCCGGGAATGAATGCTGTAATCTTGTTGAAATCCTTGGGCTGGTAGCCCTTGCGCATTTGAAATTTGCGCGTCAGAGTGGTTTCGTACTCTGTATCGCCAAGGTCGAGCATCGTATATTTGATATTTTCTTCGTTCATTGTACAAAATCTCCGCTGTAAATGTTTCAGAAACTGTTATTTAGCAATAAACTTGCAATCGAATAGCATTAGAATGGCGGGATGCCGTGTTTCTTTTGCGGGACGAGAGCCTGTTTGTTCTGTGAGATTCTGAGCGAATGAATGATGTAGTTACGTGTTTCCTCCGGTCCGATAACCGCGTCGATGTATCCTGCGGCAGCGGCTTTGTACGGGTTGGCGAATTTTTCAGTGTATTCGGCAACTTTTTGCTTGCGCATTTCGGCCGGATTTGCTGCATTTTTAATGTCGTCGCGGAAGATTATATTTGCTGCACCTTCGGGACCCATGACTGCGATTTCGGCTGTCGGCCATGCGAAGACGAAGTCGGCACCCAAGTGGCGGGAGCACATTGCGATGTATCCGCCGCCATAGGCTTTGCGGAGCGTGATAGTGATTTTCGGAACGGTGGCCTCGCTGTACGAGTAGAGCACTTTGGCCCCGTGGCGGATAACGCCGGCGTGTTCTTGGTCGATGCCGGGCAGATAGCCGGGAAGGTCAACAAACGTAACGAGGGGGATATTGAAGGCATCGCAGAAGCGGATGAATCGGGCCGATTTGTCCGAAGAATCCACGTCCAGAACGCCGGCCATCACCAATGGTTGGTTTGCGACAACGCCGACAGTTTCGCCATTCATGCGGCAGAAGCCGATGACGATATTGGCAGCGAAAAGCTCTTGCACCTCGAAGAAGTCCGAATCGTCGCATACTGCGCGGATAATGTCGCGCACGTCGTAGGGCTGCGTGGAGTCCTTGGGCAGGATGCTGTCGATGCGATAGTTCGATTTCGGTGGTTTCGGCGGGAATGGATCTGCTTTTTTGCGATTATTCCAGGGAATGAACGAAACCAAGCGTTTGATCTGCTCGATGCACTCGGCTTCGGATTCCGAATAGAAGTGTGCATTGCCGGTGATTTCCGCATGGACGCGGGCGCCGCCAAGGTCTTCCATCGAAATTTCTTCGCCAAGCACTGTCTTGATAACTTCAGGGCCGGTGATGAACATCTTCGAGATGTTGTTCACGACGAAGACGAAATCCGTCAGAGCGGGCGAATATACAGCACCGCCGGCGCAAGGCCCGAGGATGATCGAAAGCTGAGGGATTACGCCCGAAGCCGTTGTGTTGCGAAGGAAGATTTCGCCATATCCGGCGAGCGAATTGACGCCCTCTTGGATGCGGGCACCGCCAGAGTCATTGATACCGATCAGGGGCACGCCAAGTTTGATAGCGTGGTCCATGATCTTCGTGATCTTGCGGGCATGAGCCAAACCCAAGGAGCCGCCGGCAACTGTGAAGTCCTGAGCATAAATACAAATCGGGAAACCGAGAATGTCGCCTGTACCGGTGATGACGCCGTCTCCGGGAAGGAATTTTTTATCCATTCCGAAATCTTCGGCTTTGTGTTCGACGAACAAATCGTATTCTTGGAATGTCCCATTGTCAAGCAGGGCTTCGATTCTTTGCCTTGCAGTCATTTTCCCCATAGCGATCTGTTTCTGTATCGCTTTGTCTCCGCCGCCTTCGGCAACCGTAGTTTTTCTCTTGAAGAAATCAAGCAATCTGTCAACTAAAGACATAAACAAACTCCAATATGTTTAAAAGTTCATTTCAAAATTACAAAATTACTATCTAATTAAAAAAAGTTAATTTAAAAAACGGACAATTTTTTTTCCACGATTTTCTAATATACTTTATCTTAAGGTTATTACGGAGAATAAAAATGTTTAACAAGTTTTAATGAAATGGATAATTATTAACTTTTTCATTAATTATTGGGTTCTATTACGGTTTGTATGAGGACTGTATTAAATAGGCTCTATGATGTTTTGTGTGGGAAACAAAGCACTTGAATGCAGAACCCTTCCGAAGGTTAATGCCACTGGAGCTTTTGCTTGGGGACGTATGTTTTGAAACCTTCGGAAGGGTTAGAAAAATGCAATCTTTAGCAGAATTCTCTGCTGTTGGGCATGTGCATGGCGTACCGAGCCCAACCACATTCTTTTATATGCTACAAAAACAATACATACGATACCTCTCACTCCAACCACTACACAATAGGACCAAAGGATGAGCGCGGCCAGAAACGACAGTAGGGGTTCAAAATATTGAACCCCTACAACAACAAATGATTCTGGATGTAGTTGGTGAAATTGCTGAAAAATGTATTGATGAAATCCCTGTTCATTTTCCATTATCTGAAATAAATCATTTTGCCCAACCATGTGCATTTGATAATAATTATTATCGGGCAACAAAATGTAGGGGTTCAAAATTTTGAACCCCTACTATTCCAAATTCTTGCTCGAGAAGGAATATGGGAGCATCTCGCCAAGCGTGTAGAGCCGGATCTCGTGGATCGAATCGTCGTGGTCGAGCGCAACGCACAGAATCCTCAGCTCCGAGCCGGCAAACTCGCTCAGTTTCTGGCGGCATAACCCGCATGGCACTGCTTCGCCGGCGCCGCTGCGCAGCGCGATGGCTATTGCGCGGATCCCTCGGCTGCCCGATACGATCATCGAATCGATGGCCACCATTTCGGCGTGGCTCGTCAGCGTATAGTCGGCAGATTCCACGTTGCAACCGCGGAACACTTTGCCATCGGACGCAATCAGTGCCGCGCCCACGTTGAATTTTGAATACGGAGCGTAAGCATTTGAGCGCGCTTCGAGGGCTGCGCCAATCAGCGCATTGTCGAGCGCATCGAGGTTGTTTCTATCCAATATAACCATGTTTCGCTTCCTTTCCAATCCAAACTATTAAACTCAATTTTTTATCTTAGGTCGAAATTCAGGGCTGTGGCCGCATCTGTTTTGGCATCGCGATACTTGACGATCATCGGAGCCGAGACGGAAAGCCCGTTGTCCCGAGCGAAATCGGTATGCACAGCGCGAGCGCCGGGCACGACAACCGCGCCTTCAGGTATTTCCAAGGGATGGCCGGCAGACGAAGTTAGCACTTTCTCATTTACCAAATCGAAGACTTTCGTGCCGGACGTCAGTATCACTCCCGCGGCGAGCACTGCCCGACGACGCACCATCACGCCTTCGTAAACTCCGCAACCGCCGCCCAGCATCACGTCGTCTTCGATGATGACCGGACGCGCGCCCATCGGCTCCAGCACTCCGCCAATTTGGACGGCTGCCGAGACGTGGACTCGCTTGCCCACCTGCGCGCAGGTGCCCACCAATGCGTGGGAATCGATCATCGAACCCGAATCGACGTAGGAACCGATATTAATATACATCGGGGGCATACAGATCACTCCGCGGGCCACGTAGCACCCCGAGCGAATCGACGATCCGCCGGGAACTATGCGCAATTCACAAGACAAATCGGCCGGCCGAAGCGGGAGCGTGTGTTTGTCGAAAAAGCTGAAGTTGCCCTGTGATTGGTCGGCATTGCGCCCATAGCGGAAAAGCAAGAGTATGCCCTGCTTCACCCAATGGTTCACGGTCCAGGAGCCGTCTGGGTTTGGTTCGGCGGAACGAATATTCCCCGCATTCAATTCGCCCAGGAATTCTCGGGCAAACGAATTAAACTCTTCGTCGCTGGTACGCTCTTCGGAATTGAAAAGGTATTCGATTTTTGTCTTTAGGTATTCCATGCTGTATGTATTATTATTAGTTAACGTTGCTCTATAACATTTTTTGGGTAGATTCCAATACTCCTCTGAAACAGAAGCATTTGAATCAACAATATTCATCTCGTGCTAGCGTTTCTAACCACCCCAGAAACCCATTGCTACGCAAAGATTTTCTCTGGGGCTGTCTCAGAAACCCGAAAAACTGTTTTTTGTCATGTTGAACGAAGTGAAACATCCATATTCAGCAAGGACTTAAGAATTACAATGGATTCTTCACTTCGTTCAGAATGACACTTTTGAGACAGTCCCACAAAAGGGGAGGTTCAATAATTCAAATAACTCGACCCACCAAAATGACATAGAGCCATTTACTTATACAATATTTACTGACGAGCCATCCGAGGAATAATTTCCATATCAATGAAAATGAGAATTAACTCTTCTAATCTTTAGCCATTGCGCTGCACTTGAAAGTTGAGTGGCATTCGCCACCATTCCGATTTCAATGATTGGAAATGGGCGCGGGCCTACCTTAGGTCAATCACTTCGCAATTTTTCGGCGGGGTGAATTCGAAGGCGCTGTCTGCAATTTTGTTCGTGGTATTGATCTTTTTAATTGTCCAGGACTGTTTGCCGTCCGTACCGTCCAATCGGACTGCCTTGATTTGCTTTGTTTTTGTGTCGAGCACTAATTGCATAGTTTCGATATTGAGTTGGGACTGGGCTTTGTCCGACCGCAAGTGCAAGACGAGCGAAGTGCCGAGTTTGGAATCGTTCTCGCGCTTCAGGGAAACGGGTTTGAAAGTGCTGGAGAACGAATAGAAAACGTTTTCGACGGAGATGCTGCCGATCGAGCCGACTTCTTGTTCGCTGAGTATGACTTTATTGTCTTTGATCGAGTAGTTCCAGATGTTTTTGCCGTTCGAGACGATTTTCCTCTCGGACGTGGTTATTACGTATTTGTTGCCCGGTTTGGATTTCAGGCTACCCCGGAAACTCGCGTTCCCGTCGAGTGCGAACTCGAACGAAACAGAGGGCGCCGCCGAAAATTTCTTCACCAATTCGTTGAATACGGACTGGGCAGTTTCCTCGGCGAAGACTACATTAGCACTCAGGAAAAGAATGAGAATCCAGATAATTTTTTTCATTGCCGACTCCGGACGATAATCAATAATTCACTTCGAGGCTGATTTCTCCACGGTTTGCGGCGTTTGTCGCTTCGCGGTCTATGTATTCGCGGACCACCGGTTTGACGTACAACCCTTCGGTATGCGGCTTCAGGCATTGGGCAAGCACGCTTGACGTAACCTCGATGGGTGCGGTCTTGTTCAGGACGATCACCTCGGATGTATTGACAATGCAAGCCCCGCTGCGGAATTTCCCGTTCTCTTTGCGGACGGTGATCCCTAATTGCTTGGCGGTCTGCATCAGCTCATCGTACATTTGATTGATTTTCATAATATGCTTCCCCCACATATTGTAACAATAGAATGAAAAATGACTTAGAGTATGAACTTACTGATGTCGTCGATTTCGATTATGTCCTTTAGTTTCGTCCTGACTGTGTCCTCCGAGAAGGTCAGTTGTTTTTCTTTGATGCTGTCCGGCAGGTCGAAAAGTGTTTCCTCGAGCAGCGAAGTCAGGATGGTGTGGAGCCTGCGCGCGCCAATATTGGTTACTTCGTCGTTGACCTTTGCGGCGATCCGAGCAATTTCGCGAATTGCCGTCTCGTCGAATTCAATTTCAAGCCCTTCAGTGGCGACGAGCGCTTGGTATTGCTTTGTGAGCGCATTTTCGGGCAGCGTCAGAATGCTGACGAAATCGTCTTCCGTCAGGCTCTTCAGCTCGACGCGAATCGGGAAACGACCCTGAAGTTCGGGGATCAGGTCTGCCGGTTTCGAGACGTGGAAAGCGCCCGAAGCAATGAAGAGCACGTGGTCTGTGCGTACGGCGCCATATTTGGTGTTGACCGAGGTGCCCTCGACGATCGGAAGCAAATCTCTCTGGACGCCCTCGCGGGACACTTCGGGCCCGGAACCACCGGCGCCGCCTCGGGAGGCGATTTTGTCGATTTCGTCCACGAAAATAATGCCGGTGTTTTCGGCGCGGCGCACGGCTTCGCGCACGGCTGCGTCCATATCGATCAGCTTCTCAGCTTCTTCTTTTTCGATTGCTTTGCGAGCATCGGCGATTTTCATTCTGCGTTTTTTGTTCTTCTTCGGCATCATGTTACCGAAAATGTCTTGCAGATTCATTCCCATCTCGTCGAAACCGAGCGGCCCGAGCACTTGGAGCGAAGGCACAGAATCCACCATGGTTTCGAGTTCGACCGAGCGGTCGTCCAGCTTGCCGTCGCGGAGCATCTGGCGGAATTTTTCGCGTGTTTTCGCGTTGTCTTCGATTTCCTCATCGGTGGCTGTGTCGAACGAAGGGCCGCGTTTCACGGGTGGGATTAAAATATCGAGAATCCTGTTTTCGGTGTTG
Organism: uncultured Hyphomicrobiales bacterium; assembly: GCA_964610885.1. Lineage (GTDB taxonomy): Bacteria > Bacteroidota > Ignavibacteria > Kapaibacteriales > UBA2268 > CAZSWR01. The sequence continues at coordinate 35,664 of CAZSWR010000025.1, forward strand.
ATAACGGCTTCTTTGTGCTTTTCGGCGGTTTGCTCTTCGCGGACCATCGTCAGCGAGCGTTCGACCAGGTCGCGAACCATCGATTCGACGTCGCGGCCCACGTAGCCCACTTCGGTGAACTTTGTGGCCTCCACCTTCACGAACGGTGCGCCGGCGAGGCGTGCCAATCGGCGGGCAATTTCTGTTTTGCCAACGCCCGTCGGTCCGATCATTATGATGTTGTTCGGGAGGATTTCCTCGCGAAGGCCTTCGTGCACCTTCTGGCGGCGCCAGCGGTTGCGGAGCGCGATGGCGACGGCCTTTTTGGCGGCGTTCTGCCCGATGATGTATTTGTCCAGCTCGGCAACGATTTGGTGCGGCGTCAGCAACGAATCATTTTCAATTTCTTTAACTGTATCTGTAATCAGTGTTTTCTGTTCTTCAGTCAAATCGGCAATAATTGAGTCTTGCATAATTTTCTTTTTCAAATTTCAAAATCAAACCAATATCAAATAACAAATTTAATCAAATTATTACGAATCCCGCGAAAAATAGTTATTCACATTTTGCAAACCTCCGGCATACGAAAGCGACTCGAGAAGAATTCACATGAATCCATATAACCCTCTTGCAATAAATATTACTTGCGTGTGAAACTTTTCTTCGTTTCGCCAGTATTCCAATACGAATACTAAAGCAGGGAATAGATGAAATGAGATCGAACATAGAAGAAGCGAATAATTTTGACGCAATTATCATCGGAGCCGGATTAGGCGGGCTGACTGCCGGTGCAATACTCGCCCGGAAAGGTAAGCGCGTGCTGGTGGTCGAACAGCATAGTATTCCCGGCGGTTGCGCTACTGGATTCCGGCGGAAGGACGCAATCGTTGAAGTAGGGCTGAACCAAACAGGCGGCTTTGAGGAATTCGATATCAAAACGAAAGCACTAAAGTCTGCAGGAGTTCTTGGCCGAATCGAACTCGTGCGCAATCCTGAGTTCTTCCGACGTATAACCGACAAAAGAGATTTCGTCCTGCCGGACAATGCTGGCAAAGCAGAGGAATACCTCGCATCGCTTTTCCCGGACGAACGCCGTGGACTGAAGAAATTCTTTCGTACCATCGATGCCGTCCGTAAGGAAATTCACCGTTATGCAGATGTTCGGCCGGATCGCCAAAATGCAATTCTGCCATTATTCCCTTTGTTGTTTCCGAGCATCACTGCGAATTGCCTCCGAACTGTCGGATCTTTTCTTAATTCTTGTTTCCGTTCGGAAGAACTTAAATCTCTTCTGATATCGAATTTAGCATATTTTCACAACGACCCGCGGAAGATGTCGCTGCTATACTTCTGTGCCGGCCAAGGCGAGTTTTTCGGCGGAGGCGCTTATTTCATCAGAGGCGGTTCGCAAAAGCTGTCCGATTCGCTCGCCGAAGCTATTGTATCGAATGGTGGCGCTATCGAATATCGTCATCAGGTTACAAAAGTGATTACCGACAAGAATCGGGCCATTGGGATCGAATATAAAAATCTGAAATCTATTGAATCAGCCAAAGAATCGGCTTTTGCCCCGGCAATTTTGGCCGGATGTGCTTTGCCCGTAATCGCTAATATTCTCTCTGAGGAATCGGCAAAGAAGAGATTGTTGAAAAGAATCGGCAAAGCAGAAAACTCTTGTTCGTTTTTCACGGTTTTCTTGGAATTCAATGAGACTTACTCCACGATTCACAATCGGCACTACGCAACTTTTGTCAATGAGAATACTGAATTCAATATCGAGGATACTTTTTCTGTTTCAACTGGGGATTTCTTGCATCGTCCTTTCTATTTCTGTGATTACGAAACTATAGACTCCGGCCTGTACGACTCCCAAGCAACGCGACGAGGAGTAATCTGCGCATCAGATACAATGGATGGTTGGCAGAATCTTGAGGCAGAAGCCTATTCAGAGCGCAAGAATCGATTTGCCAACGCTCTAATTGGCCGAATGGATAGAATCTTGCCGGGATTCGCTAAGTCAATCTCTCGTATGGAGACAGCGACGCCCAAGACAATAATGCGCTACACATCGAACCCAGACGGAGCAGTTTTCGGATTTGCTCAAAACGTTCGTAGCGCTGTCCCGTTTCGCACTCATACGTACCTGCCGATAAAAGGTTTGTTTACGTCGTCTGCTTGGGGATTCCCCGGCGGCGGATTCACCGGAGCGATCATGAGCGGTTACAACGCGGCAAGGGCTGTGCTCGCAGAATAGTTGTGTTCTCACCACTTGATTCTTCATTGTTTCGAGCGGATACCGAGAATTCCCGTAAGGCGGAGTATGTGGAATTATTGGCCAAATAATCATAGTAGCCAGTTTCCTTCGTAGTTTTCTGCTTTGTGGCAAACGTATTCGATTAGTTCAATTTCAGATATCCATACCATAAAATACAAATATTATATCGACTATCTTGTTGTATTTCAATAATAATCACAATATTAACCAAGTGTTGTGAAAGTGTTATTGCATTTGTTCTGCTTTTTTTGCAATTTTGATTTTGTGTACTTTACAAAATTGAGAATTATGGAATTTCAAATAGAATACGAACAAATTGAAGCACTCGACAAATCGGAAATGTATTTCGCGATGAAGAGGTTCCCCTTCCAGATCGAAGAGGCCGTGGAAATCGGCAAATCGGCAAAACGCTTCAAACGCCCGGCAATGACGGCCAACTTCCTGATTCTCGGGATGGGCGGATCGGCCATCGGCGGCGATTTAATCCAGGCCTACCTGCGGAAACTGAAGGGCGCCGAACACTCGAACATAGTCGTGAACCGGGACTACACGATCCCGAAATTTGTCGATTCGTCTTGGAACGTTATCGCAAGTTCGTATTCAGGAAATACCGAAGAAACACTCTCGGCGCTGGAGCAGGCCAGGATCGTAACGGATAATATTCTATGTATCGCTTCCGGTGGAGCATTGGCCGCCAAGGCCGAAGAATATGGCTATCCGCTTATTACTATTCCTTCCGGCTACATGCCCCGCCTGGCCATTGCGTATTCGTTTTTCCCGATGCTGCTGGCCGTGCTTCGCTCCGGTGCGTACGAGGAGTCCATGATGGAAGATTTCGACGAGAACTTGCGACTCGTTCTGCACGACATCAAAAACAAAGCCCAGATATACTGCGTAAGCGACCTGCCGGACAATCCAGCCATACAGATTGCCGGAATGCTCCAAGGAAAGATTCCCGTTATCTATTCATCGTCCGATACGCTGGCGCCTGTTGCAATGCGGTGGAAATGCCAAATCCAAGAGAACGCTAAAAATCTGGCTTTCAGCGGAGTATTACCCGAGATGAACCACAACGAGATCAACTCGTGGCAACACCCGACCGGCTCGATTGATTCGTTTGGCGTTGTATTCCTCGAGGATGCGCTGGACCACCCGCAGACCACCCGCCGGTTCGTTGCCCTGAGGGAGATATTCGATTCCTTGGGCGTCCGGAGCCGGACGGTGAAATCCTCTCGCGATAATTTCCTGACTCGCATCATTCAATTGGTTTACCTTGGCGATTGGGTCAGTTTCTATATGGCAATCGTCAACGAAGTGGACCCGACGCCCATTCCTCTTATCTCGAAGATGAAAGAAATTCTTTCGCAAGATTCTCTCGCATGATAATTGATAGGGCTTCCGCGCCCCGGGGTCGCGGCTGGCAAACATCACTCGAGCCAAGTATCCGAAATGGAAAACTACAAATATAATTTAGAGCTTGAAATTTGCAAAGATTTTTTGTATTTTTGTAATTCGATGTTTGTTTTTTTTGAAAAAACT